>CAXAGK010000028.1:0-17252 GCA_963968305.1 uncultured Rickettsiales bacterium
TCTTCTGCGGCACCATAAGCGATGGCGACAGACTTATCGACGTCGCACAGAAGTTCGCTTGGAAGGCCTACTTCCTCGCGCCATTTCTTCAAATCTTCCGCCGGGCTGAAGGTGATCCCCAAAACGACGGTGTCTTTATCGGCAAAATCCTGGGCTCTAGCACGGAACCCATTGGCTTGCTTTGTTCAATTATTGCCGAACGCGCGTGGATAGAACCACAGCACAACGTGTTTGCCGGCGTGATCCGACAAGCTCACATTTTGCCCGTCTTGATTGGGCAGCGTGAAAGCCGGCGGCACGCTTCCGATTTCCGGTAGGGCCATCGTGTCCTCTTTCTCGGTTGGTTGACGTCACTGAGTCCGAATTTAGCGTCCGAGCCCAACGTCGCAAGTCGTCATCCAGCGACGGCTGCACTCGGCAAGGCACCGGTCAGGCGTTGGCGAATAATTTCCTCGGCCTCACTGACGATCCGATCGACGAGTTCCTTTACCGTCGGCAAATCGTTGATCAGCCCCTGCACCTGACCCGCAGTCCAAATCCCGGCATCCGGGTCGCCTTCGGCGTAAACGTGCATGCCGCGTTTTCCGGCGACAAGGTGGCGCAAATCGTCGATCATCGCACCGCCCTTATCTTCAATTTCGACGACTTCGCTGCTCACGGCATTCGTCACGACCCGTGCGGAATTGCGGCAATAATCACACCGAGCGCATGGCGACTCACTTCGGATGCTCTCGCTTCGAGCTCGCTCAGCGGCTGAGGAACCTTAACGCCCCATTTGGACCCAGCTACCGACGCAAAACCGGCGATCATATCGCTTTCCATGGCAGGGGAATAAAAAATCGAAACCCCTTTGCGCCCGGCCATCATCTCACGCACGGGCGCGATCTCGGACAAATCCTTCATTTCCCGGCGTCCGTTTTCTAACGGATGCGCAAGAATTTTGCCGTGCTTGTCGACAATCGTTGCGTGTCCACGCTTACCGATGACGACTTCCTGACTCAAAGCAATGAAATAGTCTGTACGCACCGCTCCAATCGCGATCATGCCATCAATAACATCGATCTGAAAAATCACGGGGTCCCCATCTGGCTCCGCCAAAACTCCAGTCAACACTGGCGTTCCTATCGCGGCAATCTTCCGAAATCGGGCCATGCGATCCACGGGAACGAATTTCGGGCAAGTAATTGTGGTCACCGCTAATTGAGAATCGCACGCGCCGCGTTTCGGGATCGACTAGACAAATGTGACGGAAATTGAGGTTGTCGCGCAGCACATGCGCTTCCGTCGGATCCAAGCCATCGTCCACGGTTCGAACCAACAGCCGAAACTCAACTTTAACGTCCCGGTCGTGGCGCTCGAGCGCCCCATCCAAGATTTTCCGCGACAAGTAAGTTTCGTTTGGAGACGTCCGCCACTAAGTCATCATAGGCTTGCGCATGTGGCCAAATTCCGAACACCACAACCGGAATAAGGGTCACCAGCGCCGTCATCAGGAAAATGTAGTACCTGACAGACATCAATTGATATGACTTTAGGATCGTCGAGTGAACGCGATCCTGCACCTATTCTGAAAACACCCCAAACGAGGACGACATCTCCCTTTCGTCAAAACAACGAAAGACCAACATAATCCAAACCTTCTGACACCCTAAAACCGAAAGGTGTCTAGTCTTTTTTGGTGCCGGGTTCGCTCTCTTCACGAGCGCCCTAACTAACGTTTAAGATAGAGTTTCATGACGAATAGCCGGGAATTGAACGGATGAGTACATCTTCGACGCTGGCCCTACGCCAGAACGACTACACGAGAATTGAAGTTATTCCGCTTGCCGGAGCTTTGGGCGCTGAAATCGCAGGTGTCGATCTCGCGAACATGGACGACGCGACCTTCGAGGAAGTGCACCGCGCCTGGCTCAAACATCAGGTAATTTACTTCCGCAAACAGGACATGTCGCCGGACGATCACCTCGCCTATGCACGCCGGTGGGGTGAAATACACATCCACCCCTTCAATGCCCCGATGGATGGCTATCCGGAAATTCTGCAACTGCTAAAAACAGAGACGGCGGAGCGCAATAACGGCAATCTGTGGCATTCCGACCAGATGTACACGGCAACCCCCGCCAAGGCGACGATCCTGATCGCCCGTGAGATGCCGCCCTTTGGCGGCGACACGATGTTCACGAACCAGTACCTCGCTTATGACGCTTTGTCCGACGGCATGAAGAGAATGCTCGCCGACCTGAACGGCGTCAACGACGGCAACAGCCGCAAGAACTTTCGCGGCAAGACCCGCGCCGAGCTGGCGCAAACAGGCCAAGCGACGACACCGCAAAAGAAACCGGATCCCGATGTCCAGACGGTCTCCGTCCACCCGTTGATCCGCACTCATCCGGAGACTGGCCGCAAGGCGCTTTATGTCGGCTCGCATACAATCCGCATCGACGGCATGACGGACGACGAGAGCACGCCTCTCCTACAATATCTGATGGAACATTCCACCCGGCCAGAATTTGTCTGCCGGGTGCGATGGGAAGTTGGCACCCTGACCATGTGGGACAATCGCTGCTGCCAGCACTATGCGCTCAACGATTATCAGGGTGTGCGGCGCTGCGTCCACAAGATCACCGTCAAAGGGGACATCCCTTTCTAATGGAGCTCCAACCCGAGAGCCACGGCCTGTGGGCAGCGACCGCACCACCACCGCCCGAGACATCGGCACTGGCGGAAGCAATAGAAACCGATGTCGCCATCGTGGGCGGCGGCTTCACGGGGCTTTCCGCGGCACTGCACTTGGCGGAAGCGGGGATATCGGCGACCGTCGTGGAGGCCAACGAGTTCGGCTTCGGCGGATCCGGACGCAACGCAGGCCTGGTCAATGCCGGTCTTTGGGTGCCGCTCCCCGATATGATCAAGATGCTAGGCCCCGAGGCCGGTGAAAGGATGATCGAAGACTTAGGTAACGCACCTTCGGTCGTTTTCGATTTGATCGAAAAATTTGGTATTTTGTGCGAGCCCGAGCGCGCCGGCACTTTGCACATGGCACATTCGGCAAAAGGATATGCGGACCTTAGCGCTAGATGCGAGGAATGGAGCAAACGCTTTGCACCGGTCGAAATGTTCGACCGCGAGACTACGATCTCCAAGACCGGCACCAGAGCTTACCACGGCGCAATGCTCGACCGACGGGCAGGCACGATCCAACCACTGGCTTATGTTCGCGGGCTCGCCCATGCAGCGCTCAATGCGGGCGCACGCCTTTACACGCAATCGCCCGCGCAATCGATCTCCCAAGGAAACGACCGCTGGACGATAAAGACACCCAAGGGAACGCTCTCAGCGGAACGATTGTTTATCGCCACTGGTGGATATGGCGAAGGCGCCGACCAGGCCCGACATCCGACCGTGCCGTATTTTTATTTCCAATGCGCAACAAGGCCTTTAAGCCATAATGTTTTGGCCGAAATCTTGCCCGAAAAACACGGCACCTGGGACACGCATCCGGTGCTCAGGTCGTTCCGCCTCGATGCGGCCGGCAGGCTTATCTTCGGCAGTATCGGCAAACTGGATAGCGGCGGCGGACTTCATAAGGATTGGGCCGTCCGCGGATTGCGTACGATTTACCCGCAAATCTCGGAAGATGCGTGGGAAGAAGCCTGGTACGGACGGATCGCCATGACCCAAGACCATCTGCCGCGTCTCATCGAAGTGGGACGCAACGGATTGGCAATTTACGGCTATAACGGCCGTGGCATTGGCCCCGGCACCGTCTTCGGCCGCGCTGTCGCCAAATATTTCGAAACCGGCGAGAAGGAGGCACTCCCCTTCCCGCTCACGCCGAACCCGAGTGAGCCATTTGCCGGCCTACGCGGTTTGGCAATCGAAGCCGGTGCGCGGGCTTTCCACTTCATCGACGGCAGAATTTAGCCTTACCAATCCTGCGTATCGTATGTGAACTTGAACCCGCCTTCTTGCGGTTTAAACCCGCCACACGATGGCAACGGGAAGTGCATCATGCAAACCAGCGTGTCCGTCTCCGCATAGGTGTCCATGAATTTGCGGCGGGTGTCGCTCGCGAGGGGGGGATCAAAATCGGGCCGCGCGCGCCATTCCGGATGCAGACATTGCACGGGGCAATGCATGAGATCTCCACCCACAACAGCGCCGGCCCCCTTCGATTGGAACCTCACCGCGAAGTGGTCGGGGGTGTGACCCGGCGTGGGCTCAAGCCAGACTTCGTCATCAAGCGCGTAGTCGCTGGTGATCAATTTGGCCTGACCGGATTCGACCACCGGCAACACGCTGTCAATCAGCGATAGCGAGGCCGCCGGGTCTTCCTGTGCCTTAAAAATATCCAATTCCTTCTTTGACATCAGATATTTAGCGTTCGGAAATGTCGGAACCCACCGACCATCGACAAGCTTGGTGTTCCAGCCTACATGGTCGTGGTGCAGATGGGTGCACATGACATAGTCGATATCTTCTGGCTTCAGCCCGACGGCGGCGAGGCTCTGCATATAGGTGTCATCGGTCTTCAGATGCCAGCCTTCGCGGTTGGGCCGGTTTTTGTCATTGCCGACACAGGTATCGACCAAAATGTTGTGATGTGAGGTGCGAACCACGTAGCTCTGCACCGGCAGGACGATCTCCGTTCCTTCGGGATTGAGGGCTTTCTCTGCGATCAACCAATCTTTGTGGGGCGCCCAATCCGCGTCAGTCGTGTCGGGGAAAAAATCGCCCGTTGGTACGCGCAAAAACAGCTCGTGTACCCGTGAAATTTGCAAATCGCCAACCATCCGATTTTTCATCTAATGTCCTCCCTCTGGTCCCACACCTCCGCTAGGATGCGAGAAGCGTGCGAACGCCATTCGTTTGAATAAAGCATATGCGGATCATGACACGTAACAATCCTTGCCAGGTTATCCTCGTCCCCGGAGCCGATTCCCTCACGTTCGAGGAAGACCGGGCCGAAGCCGTCCGTCGCGCAATACCAGTGCGCGAATTGACTTTGCCGCCCTTTTCCGGCCATCCCATCGACGACCGCCAGGCGCATTTCAACGCGGTCGCAGATATTGTCGCCCAGGCCGTCGACGATATACGCGCCGCCGAACCGGATGCGAGGATCGCTGCTATCGGGCGCAATAATGGCGGCGGGCAACTAGCCTGGGCTGCCACGCGCGGATTGACCCTCAACGCGATCGTCCTGGTCGGTGCAATCCCGGAAATCAGCCGTTATCGGCGCGAAAGCAGCGCACCTTCGGCTCGAAAATTCAGAGCTTCCCTCAAGAGCGAAAGCGCATACCCCCGGATTGATGGCATGAGGCCGCTGGATATTGTTGCATCTTCCGAACAATGGCTAAAAACCCCTTGTTTATCACAATTTGGACGTAGCGACCCCTATATCGATGAGACAGCGTCGGAAGCAGCGGAGGCTCTCGCAAAACGGTTTCGTGTGGAGTGGTTGGACGATGACCACGCGATGGTTTCCCCAACCGCTTTAGCGCAGCGCTGGGACTTCATCGATACCATGGTAAACTCGGCCTGATTTTTATTACGAATTCGTAATATTATCACACATACATCGTAGATCCTTGTTCGGGCGTCAAGGGACTGACAGGGTACATGCCGCAGCATGAGACACCCTTCCAAATGAGCCCCCCGCAAAACACCCCGCAATTCCGCCAAAATCTGGCGCGCGGCATCATGTTCATGTGCCTGGCGATCCTCATCATGCCAGTGATGAATGCCATGGCGAAGTCATTGACCGTGGAATACCCACTGGCAATGGTCGTTTGGGCGCGGTTCACCGGACATTTCGTTGCCATGACCGCGGTCTTTTGGCCGGGCCGGGGTTGGCGTCTGTTCAAAAGCGCCAAACCATCGATACAGTTCGCGCGCTCGGCCATAATGTTTGCCTCGAACGGATGTTATATCGCCGCACTCTCGACGGTTGCCCTGGCCACAGCCTCCGCCATCATGTTTACCGCACCGCTGATGGTGACAGCGCTCTCCGCGCCATTCCTCGGTGAGAAGGTCGGTATTCGCCGTTGGAGCGCGGTCTTCGTCGGGTTCGCGGGGGCCCTTGTCATTATCCGTCCCGGCATGGATTCACCGACGTTCGATGCCAGCGGATGGGGCGTCACTTTGCTGGTCTTCTCCGCTGCTAGTTTTGCGATCTATCAGGTTCTGACACGCAAACTGTCGAACCGCGATTCCGCTGAGACCATGATCGTCTATACCGCCTTGATCGCCGCCGTAGTGATGAGCTGCGCCATGCCGTTCATCATCGTCGCCCCCATCGGTTGGCAGGATTGGGCCTTGTTCGTCTCCGTCGGAATTTTCGGCGGCGTCACTCAGTATTTTGTGGCCAAGGCATTGGAGCAGGCGCCCGCCTCAATCGTCTCACCTTATCTCTATGGGGAACTCTTGGTGGCGGCGATGGTCGGCTTTGCCGTCTTCGGTGAATTTCCCGATGCCTGGACTTGGGTCGGAGCCTCCATTATCGCCGCTAGCGGTATCTATATCGCCTATCGGGAAGTGGTCGTCGGCAAATCGAAACCACGATAGGCTTTTGACGTCACGCCGCCTCAGCCCCCCCCTTCACTCACGGGGTCGCCCGCAAGGCGCGAGTGGAACATGATACGCGGCTGGCTCATGTCCCAAGGACGGGATTGATGCATTAGGCAACGATTGTCCCACAAAACAACATCGCCCGGGGTCCAGCTGTGATGATAAATTCGGGGTGGCTGACAGGCGAAATCAAGAAGTTCGTCGAGCAGCCCCTCCGACTCCGTCTCCGAAAGTCCGGGAATGGCATGAGCGTGACGGCCAATGGTCAGGGTCTTGCGGCCGGTTTCGGGATGGGTCTTTACCAACGAGCGCAGCGGCGCCCCTTTTTGATCGAGGCCATAGCCGAAATATTCACTGTCTTCCTTATCCTTCGCCGTAAAGCCCGCCGTCAAGTGGCTGTGTATGAGCGAATGATGGGCAGAGAGACCTTCGATCCGGCGGCGCATCTCCGGGGATAGCGCGTCGTAGGCGGCGCTCATATCAGCCCAACCAGTCTCCCCATCTTCGGACGGCACTACTTCGGCCCGGAAGACCGCACCCTTGGCCTGCACCGGCATATAAGTGCTGTCGTGGTGCCAACTCATATTGCCTTTGAGAATTTTCACCATGTCATCGTCGTCGCCAAGGCGCAGGCTGCCGTCTTCCTTCACATTGCTCAGCTCGACCAGATCGATTTCCAGTTTACCGAAGCGTTTAGCGAAACCGGTCTGTTTGACATTGTCGAGATGTTGGCCGGGGAAAATCAGCAGAGCGTATTTGAGCCATACCTCATACATCGCCGCAAATGCATCCTCATTGATCGTCGCCAATTCGACGCCCTCAACCGTAGCACCAAAACTGACGTCGAGCGGTGTCACTTGCATTGTCATTTGCTCTCTCCCGCGATCTTCACATCGTCATCGATATTCTTAGGAATTGTAATCCATATTCCAGGATTGTTCATCCCCTCCCAATTACGGGGACTGCCCCCGAATACGAGGTCATGCCGTAAACAGGTGAATTTTTCTAATCCATAGATGAGAAATCGTTGGTTGTGAGAAAATTCAATTAAGCGGATATACAAGACAAGCAGCATCGACTGCCATCAACGCTAAAAAGGAGCGAACATGATGGAAAATATAATAAATTCTCAATCCAACGGAGCCAATCGGGCCGATACCGTTCTCCAGCGCACATGGCAGCGTTGGGAGGATTATACGGCCAAGAAAGGTAAGGCGATGGTCGCCCGTCATTATTCACCACTCGGCGGTCGATAAGAGTACGCCTCACTGAATGGAACGGCCACCGGTAATCGAAACGCCCACGTGTCTAAAGGGTCGGCCCCGTTCCGGCGATGGTGGTCCGGTGCAGCCGACGCTTCACTTTTTGATCTTCGAAGGCCGTGCCTCGATGCATCACGGCACGATTGTCCCAAAGCACCATATCGCCAGCATTCCATTCGTGCCGGTAGGTGAATTCCGCCCGTGTGCCGTGTTCGATCAAACTGTCAATCAAAGTGCGGCTTTCTTCAAAATCCCAACCTTCGATCTCCCGCGTATGGGAGCCCACATAGATCGCCTTACGCCCGGTCTCTGGATGGACGCGGATCAAGGGGTGACGCACCGGCGGGATAGCGTCACGTTCCTCTTGCGTGAAGGCCTGCTCGTTAACGTCGCGACGTGACCAGTAGAAATCGTGGATTGCGATGAGTCCTACGCAACGTTGCTTCGTCTCATCTTCAAGCGCGTCATATGCTGCCGCCATATTGGCGAATTCGGTCTCGCCTCCCTCCTTCGGCACGATATAGGCGTGTAGCATCGACGCTGTGGCTGGGACCGTCTTGAACGAGCTATCCGAGTGCCATTTTTGGTTTCCTCGGTTGATCGCCAACACCGGGTTCTCATCCATCATAATATTGTCGTTGGCATCCAGGTTCGTGGCCTCGAAAATTTCCGGGCGACCATCCATCTGCAGCGCAGCCATATTAATCAGTTCAAGTTCGCCAAGCTGCTTGCTGAACTCGATATGTTGTTCATCATCAACATCCTGCTCGGGAAAAACGGCGACAACATGGTCGAGCCAAACTTTGCGCACTTTTGCCATGATCTCATCTGGCAACGGTTCCGACAGATCGAGCCCTCTAATTTCGGCACCGATCTTCGGGGTCAGCGGTCGCACTTCGAATTCCATCGCGAACCTCTTATTCTGCTCTCGTCCACGGGGACGATACCCCATTTGATTTATTATGTTGACTGCTTGAATCAATATGGCCCGACGCTGGGGCCAATGCCATGATTGCTCCGCGCAAATATGATTCACGATAATGGGGACTTTCAGATGATCGGCACCCAACACGCAAAGACCATGGCAGCTTACAATAAATGGCAAAATACCAGCCTGTATTCGGCAGCGGAGACCCTGGACGATGCGGCCCGTCAATTAGACCGAGGCAGCTTTTTCAACTCGATCCACGACACACTCAGTCATATCCTCTGGGGTGACCGCATGTGGATGAGCCGTTTCGCCGGGACACCGAAGCCGACGAAGCCGAATTTCGCGGGGTCGGTTCAGGAAGGTGGCGCTTGGGCCGACCTGACGGCGGCTCGCACGGCCATGGATGCCGAGATCAACAACTGGGTGGCAAGCTTGGATGATCAGACATTGGCCAGCGAACTCTCATGGTTCTCTGGGGCCTTACAAGCCGATGTCTCGAAACCGATGTGGTTTTGCGTCACTCATTTCTTCAATCACCAAACTCACCATCGTGGTCAAGTCCACGCCATGTTGACGGCGGCGGGTGCAAAACCGGACGACACTGACCTTTTCATCATGCCCGAGGGTTATTTGGGTTGACTGGATGGCATAAAACCAAAAGCCGTCTCGTTCATAGGCTAAAAGGTCAAGGTCGCTCAACATCCCAAATGTCGTCTTTACGACGTTCGACGCCGCAAAACGGGTGCCGCACCTTCGGGCAAGATTTTCAGCATCGGTGGGTCCGGGACCTTCGCATCCATGAAATGCATCGCGATACCTCGACGCGGCTTGTCGGTTCCGTTCTTCAAGGAGCGGTGCGGCATCAGACAATGATGGATCGCAAATCCGCCCTGTTTTACTTCAGCAGGAACGGCTCCACTTTCCTCGAGGCCTCGAATTGCGAAATAAAAGCCCTTCTTAACAGACGTGTCCCAAAGCTGTTCGTGGTCCAACGCAGTCTTATGTTGGCCCGGTAAATACCACATACAGCCGTTATCGACCGTCGCATCGTCAAGAGCGAGCCATACACTGACGGTCTTATTCTCCGCCACGTTGAAATAATGGTTATCTTGATGCCAACCGACTTCGCCGCCGGAGCGAGCCGGCTTATACAGTCCTTGATAGTGGATGAGGCGAATATCTGGGCCGATCAGCGTCTCCACCATATCGAGCAGCCTCGTATCGTGGATCAACATTCGAAAAATAGGATGCTGTAGATGGGCGGTGCGAATCTGATAAACTTGAAACTCGTCGTCGCTGTCATCTCCGGATTGGACGTTTTCCAGCGCGTCCTCGTCCGCAAGCCGAGCAACGGTTTCCATATAACAATCGCGAAGGTGGGCGAGTTCAGATTCGTTCAAGAATCGGTTACCCAGAACATAACCATCACGCTCGAATGCTTCGATTTGAGCTGCCGTCAGACGCATGCCACCATCCCGGATTGTTCACATTGTGGGCAGGAGTTTCGGCACCTATGCTAAAACAGTCCGGATCGCGTTGAAATGCCGATGTTTCATCCAGTTTTACAAACGCGACAGATCGCTTGACCGAACGGGTCTGGACGCTACATTCTCGATACGAAGCGATTGAGATTTTAATCAATCAATTGCAGGGGGATATTTGAAGACTAAATCGGTCGTCAAATTATCAATCACTAAAACAATAAAAATACCGCACGGTGTAGTGTTTGATGAGATTTATGCGTAACCTAAAATTTCCGTAAAACATGGGGAGTAAGAGTATGACGTTTAACTTTAAGAAAACGGCGATTGGCGCCTTAGCTGGTGCCGGAATGCTGGCCGCCGGTGCGGCGAATGCCGTCGATCTGAAAATGGCAACACCTTGGGGCGGCGGCGTTCCGTTCGAAGATGCCAAAAAATTTGCGGCATTGGTCAAAACAGTGACAGAAGGTCGCGTCAACATCACAGTATTTCCGTCCGGTACGTTCGGTAAAGCGCTTAAAGTCACGGATTCGGTTAAGTCAGGTGTCGCACAAGTCGGCCACAACTGGATGGGCTATGACTGGGGCATCGATAAAACCACTGTTATCTTTGGCGGTTATGCCGGCGGCCTGAATGAAGAAGAGTACTTCATCTGGCTATTCAAGGCCGGCGGCGCCAAGTTGTGGGAAGAGTACCGTATGGAAAAATACGGCGTGGTCTCCATGCCTTGCGGCATTTTCCCGGCGGAAATCTTCCTGCATTCGAAGAAAAAAGTGACCAACCTCGCTGAATACAAAGGTATCAAGCAACGTACTGCTGGTGCATGGGCGGAAATCGGTGGATCACTCGGTGCGACCACGGTTATTTTGCCGGGTGGAGAAGTTTATCCAGCCCTCGAGCGCGGCGTCATCGACGCAACCGAGTGGAGCTCCCCTTCGATCAACGAGCCGGTTGGTTTCCACAAAATCGCCAAGTACATCATCTTCCCGGGTATCCACCAACCAGGTGCCACTCAGGAATGTGAATTCAACAAAAAGGCGTGGGACAAGATTGATGCGAAAGATCAGGCAGCCATCAAGATGGCTGGCGAACTTCGTACTTTCCGGGCTTGGACTAACCACGCCTACAACGATCTCTATGCCTATCGTCGCATGGAAAAAGGTGGCAACACGATGCTTCGACTCGAAGATTCGTTCGTTAAAGTTGCTCAAAAGGCCGCTAACGATTGGGCCGACGCCGTCGTGACGAAAGAGCCAGATAACAAATGGTTTAAAAAGATGCTGAACCATCAACGGCAGTTCCAACACGATATGTCGGTTTATTCGAAGATGCGCTCAGCACCGGGTTCCCGGACGGCCATCGGCAGTATCTTGAAATAATCGAATTGAGGTTCGTTGAATTTAGGGGGGGAGAGAACATGTTCTCTCCCCACTTACCTCATCTGAAAGTTATTTATTAAGAATTGGGACCTAGCTGATGGAAGCAGTTTTAAGTGTCTTGTCAACCATTGCAGAAGCAAATGGATTAATCTTTAACGAAAAGCCTGCAGGACACGGTTGGCTTCTGGGAATTGGCCTTAGCGCCTTTTACCTTTGCACGCTCTACATGCTGTGGGGCTTGTTTAACGCGATCCGCGCCGGAGATGTTTGGCAATTTATTAACCCTGTCGAAAAGCTAAACCACGGCGCTGCAATTGTAGCGTGTTGTTGCATTCCCATTATGGCTGTATCGATCCTTTACGAGGTCATCATGAGATACGCGTTCAACGCACCGACAATTTGGGCGTATGAGGTGTCCTATATGCTTATGGGGACGAGCCTCATGCTTGGTCTTGGCTTTTGCGCACAAATGCGACGCAACATCCGGGTCGATTTCTACTATGATTCTGTTTCGCCAAAGCAGCGGTCTCTGATGGATTTGGTTGGATATGTCGTTCTGTTGCTACCGGCGGCGATTTGGATTTCTTGGGGTCTGTTCGAATATTTCTTCGAAGCATACAAGGTGAATGAACGAACTGGCGAATCAGCTTGGAACCCATTGGTTTGGCCCTTCAAGTACTTTTTTTTTTTTTTTTTCTACCTATTCAGTGCTCAGATGATCGCAGAATCCCTAAAGTGCATTCTTGTATTATCGGGCCGTGAAGTGGCTGAACCTGAAATGCCCGGAGGAATTAAATAATGGACGTTGGATTAGCATTATGGATGTTTCCGGCCTTGCTCTTTTGTCTGTTTATGGGCTTTCCTGTTGCGTTTTCCTTGCTCGGCGTAGCGCTCTTCTTTGGCCTCAGTTCACTTGGTGATTCTGTGGTCGCATTGTTCGTTGCAAAAGTTGACGATGTCGCTTCCAACTACGTCATCGCCGCGGTGCCGCTCTTTATCTTTATGGGATCGCTTTTGGAGCGTTCCGGTGTTGCCGCTAGATTATTTTCAGCAATTCATCTTTGGGTAAAAAGACTACCCGGCGGATTGGCCATCGGAACGGTCCTCCTTTGCGTCGTATTTGCTGCCTCTACCGGCATCGTCGGCGCAACGGAAACTGTTGTTGGGCTGTTAGCTATTCCGGTCATGATGAAATACGGCTACGACAAGTCGCTGATTTCCGGGACAATTTGCGCCGGTGGATCTCTTGGAACCATTATTCCACCATCCGTCGTCGTGATTATATTGGGACCGGTTGCCGACGTCTCAATTGGTGATCTGTTCGCCGGTATGATCATACCGGGATTGATGTTAGCTGGTTGCTATATCCTCTATATCATCGCGCGTTGTATCATACGGCCGGAAGATGGCCCAAGAGCGCTCGATGACGATGATGATCAGTCGCTCGGCGAAAAACTAAAGGTGACAGCCACCGCCTTACTGCCTCCATTGGGTCTCATTGTGGTTGTGTTGGGCTCCATTTTGGGAGGACTCGCGACGCCGACGGAAGCTGCGGGTTGCGGTGCCATTGGATCAGTTATCCTGTGCGCTAGTTACAGAACACTGACCTTCGAGGTGGTCAAAGAAGCTCTCTACAAAACAATCATTATTACGGCGATGATCCTACTGATCCTTATGGCCGGTACAATGTTCGCAGGCGTCTTCTCGGCAACGGGCGGAATGGTCGGCGTTCAACAGTTGTTGGCTGCTTGGGAACTCTCAAGTTGGCAAACGTTGGCGATGTTGCTCTTCATCGCCTTCGTCGCGGGCTTCGTCCTCGATCTTATTTCACTGATGCTGATCGTAGTGCCGATCGCAATGCCAATTATCGTACAACAACACTTCTTCGACCTCAGTGTTGGCGATATCAAAGTTTGGTTCTCGATCTGCTTCTTGATCATGATTCAGACGAGCTATCTCACACCTCCAATGGCTCCCGCGATTTTCTATTTGCGGGGTATCAGCCCACCGGAAATCACGCTTATGCATATGTATAAGGGTGTCGTTCCGTTCATTGTGTTACACGGCGTGGTTTTGGCCTTCGTACTCAGCATTCCAAGCTTGGCTCTTTGGCTACCGACCATCCTCTTCCGAGGGTTCTAGCGAACCTCACCGGAAGGTACGATACGAGGAAAGGCGGCCCACGGGCCGCCTTTCTTTTTGCCTGCTCTTGCGCCCGTGAGCAGGATAAGATTATCAGACCGTCTTCACGTCAGGACCAGCTCGATGCAACTTCTCTTCGCGCAGAAATCACCTTACTCTCGCCGGGCACGCCTTGCGGTTCGGCTCTCGGGACTTCTCGATCGAGTAGAAGAAATCAACATCTCTCCTGGACCCGCAGGTTTAGCGGCAGTGCCGTGGGTCACCAACTACACCGATGTGGCGACACTCGTCGACCAAGGACCTGCGGCAAAGGTACCAGTACTGGTCACTGATGCCGGTGTTGGACTGTGCGAATCGATGGTCATCGCCCACTATCTAAATAACCTTAGCGGTGGGAGTTTATATCCATCAGAAATAAAGGCCCTTGAGCGAGAATTACGCGTCGAAGGGCTCGCGGCCGCATTGATGGATTCTCTATTTATACACGCCCGTGAAAATCGACGCGAAGCCACCCTGCGCTCTGAAGACATCCTAAAACTAGAATTCGACCGCACAAACCGCCTATTAGATACTTTGAACGCACGCATCGACGATATCGATGCGCATCACCTTGGTGGCCTCACACTCGCCTGTGGCCTCGCCTATGCCGATTGGCGGCATCCCGGACATGAGTGGCGAGAGAATCGGACGCCACTAGCCGCTTGGTTTCAGGAAACCTGTACAATGCCCCCTTATGAAGAGGTATTTGACGCGTAAGACGCCCTACTCAAACGGAAGCTCGGTACCTTCGGGAACGCCGATACGGAATGTGTTCAACGACATCGACACCATAGTGTAAAAACCACAGAGATTGATGAGCTCCGCGACCCCTTGTTCGTCAAACGCAGTGACCGCACGCGCATAGGTCTCGTCACTCACTTCGTGCGTCCGGTGTAGCTCGAATGCCAAATCGTAGGCCACCACATCCTCGGCATCATCAAAATCCGGGCGGTTTCCCTCTTTGATCGACTGGATCATCGCATCGGACACACCGGCGGCCCGCGCCATCCGCTCATGGGCATACCATTCGTATTGCGATTTCCAATACGCGCCGGTGACGAGAATAGAGATTTCGATGTATCGACGGTCGACCGATAGATTGAAGCGAAATTTCTTTCCCAGCTTATCAATCAGTCCGGCAATCTCCGGGCTCAACATCCATATATCGAACGGCCCACCAATACGGCCATCCGTCACACCTGTCCGTCCTTCTGCAATCTCATCGAAGACGGGCTTTTGCGCGGCGCTCATCTCCACATATGTCTTCCTGGTCAGGCGTTCCATAAATTCTCTCCCTTAAAGGCTTTCGGCCACGCGCCGCAGCAAGCATTCGACGATTTCCTCGCCCGCGTCCTCTTGGCAGAAATGCCCGGCGCGTTCAATCGCGTCGAACGTGGCGCCAGGAATAATCCTGGACCACTCCTCACCCCAGGCAGCGGTGAAAATCGGATCAGCGTCACAAAAGATAACGTTCACCGGTCCCGACCAACTCTTCAGCGCTTCAAATGCCGCCGCCTGTCGGTCCGCCGCACCCGCCTCTGGTTCCGCGAACGGAATGCACCAGGGGAAACGTCTCGCTCCGGCTTTCGAGGGAATGCTGCCCTCAAAGGGCGCTTCGTATGCACGCTCCAAGGCAACCGGATCATCCACCGGTCGGGCCGATGTCCTGCGGACGATGGGGCCACATGGTAAATCATGTCGGGTCCAAGCCAACCAATGGCGGTTGGTCGCCGCGTCGCGCCACGCCTTGATCGCGGGTGAATAATTATAACCCTCGTGATGTAGCCAGGTATTTAAAATCGCGAGGCGCAAAACCCGCTCCGGCATCGCCACCGCGTTGATAAGCCCGATGGGGCCACCCCAGTCCTGCATGAACATGGTCATGTCGCGCAGGTCGAGCCGCTCGATAAATCCCGCCAAACGCTCGATATGGCGGTCGATGACATACCATTTGTCGTCAATGACCTTATCGCTACGCCCGAACCCGATATGGTCCGGCGCCACGCAACGATAACCGGCGGCGAGCAACAGCGGGATCATCTTGCGATATAGATAGCACCAGGTCGGCTCCCCATGCAGCAACAGCGCCACCGGCGCATCCCGCGGACCTTCATCGATATAGTGCGTCCTCAGTCCGTCCCACTCGAGGTAGCGGGGCTCGTAGGGGAAATCCAGCAACCCCTCGAAGGCACTGTCAGGCGTGCGATAGACATGATTCATAGAAACCGGTCCTTACTTCAAGTCTGGTCGGATCGGCGCATTTATTGTTCGGAGATTCCGGAGTATCGACGCGCCCGTTGCTATTTCCTATCGCCCGGAAGCCTTCGAGTTTCCGGAAAAAGCCAGACGGCGATGATCATCATCGCGCCCAATATCGGGATCACCATCCCGCCTTGCACGCCAAAGGAATAGGCGGCCCAGGCGACCAGGCCGACCATCACCGATATGACGAGTTTCAGATAGGCGGGCATTGCCTAATGCGCGCCCATTGGATGCGACGCTGCTTCAATCGGCGTCTTCGGCGTGCCTCGCAGATCCTTTTTCAGATGCTTTGTGCTGTAACCGTTGAAGAGATGACCCAACAGCCCGCGATCCAAATCCGAGGTCCCGAACATCCAATCCGAGATCGGGAAGGTCAGGTTCATATTCACTTCCATCATCAGGCGCGAGTTGTGATGTGCGGTGTGATGGCGGCGCAGTGTGTTGACGAAGGGGCAATAACGCACAAACCAGTTTTCGTCGACATGACAGCAGAAATGCATGAACTCATAGGTGATATACATGCCAGTCGTCGTCGAAATCAGCAGCCAACCGACATTTGGCGAGACGATATATCCCAATACCAAGGCGCCCGGCGCCGACATCAAGATAAACACGACAAGCGCATACGGCGGGAAGAACGTCACCCGCCAATCCTTTTGATCGCGGAACCGCATTTCGGAATCAGAAAAGAATTGATGATGATTAAGCGTATGCCGCTCATAGATCGGGCGCAGCCCTTTCACTTGGATTGGCCGATGCATGATGTGCGTGTGCAAATACCATTCGAACATATTGCAGATCACGATCACCACAGGAATGGTCAGCCATTCCCACCACACGACATTGCCGATGTTCTGGGTATAGATATACATCGCGGTCAGGCCGATCGCGTAAATCACCGCGACGTGTAGGTAACCGCTATACCAACCCGCAATCCGGGAGCGGTATTCCTGCCTGAAATTCGATTGTTTTTCACTTATCATGGCTCGATCCTCCGTAACACCCACTATCGGCGTTTGCCTAAACGTTTAGGCCCTTATCTATTTCGTCGCTTGTCAGCGTCCAATCGTTATCCATATTCGCAACAACGTCGCGCATGAATTTGTCGCAATTCTCGATGGCCTTCACCCCGTCGCTCAAATGGTCGACCAAAATTGCCAGGGACAATTGCGACGGCTCGGCCCCGACA
>CAXAGK010000029.1:0-17231 GCA_963968305.1 uncultured Rickettsiales bacterium
CATGTGCGAAAATCCTCCCTGCACCCGAAAATTAGTTGGTTGTCCGGACAAATCTAGCCGGTGTTTTAAGTCGGGTGGATATATGAGTCAAACCTGCACGTATTGTTGCAGGGGAACGTCTCATAATAAAGGAAATTTGGGGGCTTGAGAACGTTAACCCACCAGGAAGCGGCCGAGCGCCACGGCGACCGGCTTGGCTTCATTGGATTGCGAGGCCTCGATTCGAACATTTGTGGCGCTCCGGCCCAGTTTGAACAGGGTGCCTCAGGCGAAAGTATCTCGTGTTGCGAGACAGGGGCGAAGGAATTAGACCGGCAGATTGACGATCTTTGGAAAACGCGTGTATTCGCCCTCGATCAGCACTTTTAGGATTGCTGTATGCTCCATGAGTCAGCCAACGATCTCGGCCTCTGGATCACCGATAATTCGGTCGGATTAGGGGAGCAGCAACAGAGCGCTGCCGCGTTCGATCAAAATAATTGAAATGACGAGCATCACGGTTATTTTTTTACGCCTTTTGAGTGGTCGCGCCATTTCCATGGGGCCTCGATCCGGCCTGACCAAAACCCCATTCCCTTGCCTCGGGCGCGCCCTTCCGCACCGGTATAATCGGACGCTTGCGCGCGGGCGGCGAGGGCGTGTCCCGTCAATACCATCTCTAATGCCACATCGAATTTCTCACCTCGCGTGGCGCCGTTCTCTGTGTTTCGAAAATAGCTTTTCACCCGACATATCGCGGCCAGGCTGCCATCTTCGTTGTGTGCCTTAATGGTGCAATCCAACGGGTCGGCGCCGATATAGAGGAAAAGCCGGCGCATGGCGGCATGTCCGCAATTGAACCGCTTACCCTTCTTATCGCTGCAGAATTGATCCATCTCCGGCGCGTCGATGCCGTGAAGATGGATCGTGGTTTCACCAACCGTCACCGTATCGCCATCGATGATGGTGGCCTGACCCGACAAGGTTTCGGCGGCGGCGGGGAAGGTCAGTGCAATTAGGATCGTTAGGAGGATGAGGAACATGAACCGGATTGTAATCCAATCGAGGTGGCGATGCCCAGAGGAACGCGTTTGGTCAAATCCTCCTATCGTCATTCCCGCGATGGCGGGAATCTAGAACCCTTTGTACGAAACAACTGGATTCCTGCCATCGCGGGAATGACAGTTGTAGGGTCGCTGTGATCGTAGAATTGAAATGAGGCGGCGTCCCTATGTTCAACAATCCCATGCTGACCATTCGCAAGGAATTCGAGCGTATCCCGACCGAGATGTTGAAAAAATTCGAGGGATTACCGATCGGCTGGACTTGCGATTCCAATGGCCGTTAGGGCGGCCTCGGCGGCGGTATTCTGCCGATCTGCAACAACACGCCCTTTGTCGGCACCGCGTTCAGGGTCTCCTGCGCGGCGGCGGATAATCTCGGTCTTCATGTGGCATTGAAATATATTCAGTTGGGTGACGTCCTGGTCGTGAAGGGCGAGGAGTTTGGCGAGTGGGCAGTCACCGGTGATTTGATGATGGGCATGGCGCAGAACAGTGGATTACGGGCGTTTATCACCGATACCCATATCTGCGACCACGACGGGCTGGAGCCCCTCAATATCGCTCTCTTTGCCAAAGGGTTGAACCCCAATAGCCCGTATAAAGCGGATCCCGGTAAGATCGGTCTACCGATGTCAATCGGTGGCTACATCGTTGAGTCCGGCGACCTGATCGTCGAGGACGCGGACAATGTCGCTGTGGTAAAGCACGCCGATATCGATGCGGTGTTGGCGGATTTAGCGGGCACGTCGGAGAAAGAAAAGGGCGCTGGGGCGAGCATTACCGAGGTGCAAAAATTTATGGAGATCGCCGATGAGGCGCTCGCGTCGGTCGAGGTGAAATGGGTGGATTGAGTGGTGCTGTCGCCACAAGTACCAACATGTCATTCCGGACGCGTTAACGATCCGGAATTAGTGCCTGAGTTTGACGAACGGAAAAACTGGTCGGGATTATCGCTCGGGCAATAATTCCGGGTTTGCTTCGCATCCCGGAATGACGAATCTATCAAATCAATACTGCGCGACTCGCTAAGCCGCCAGCTCCCGTCCCGCCGCGATCACACCGTCGTCTGGGCCGACAGTTAGCGGTGTCCAGTTGCGTGACCGCACGTAATCCGGCCGTGGCTTCTCTAAATCAGCTGGTCGGTTCTTGCATTGATTGAAGCAAAAAAATATCTGCCACCGGTCTTCAGCTGAGAGATTGTGGCCGGAGGCGTGGAGTAGGTTGCAATGGAAAATTGCGGCTGTGCCCGCACCACCGGTAATCGGGACCGGTGCCGGTAAGCGCTTCATGTAATCCTTCATGTCCGAGGTCTTGGTAACCAAAAGCTTATAGGCTGTTGATTCATCCAAGCGCGGGTCGGAACGGCCTTCCTTGTGGCTCCCTGGCAAGACGTACATACATCCATTGAGCGGCGTTGCCTCGGTCAGCACGACGGTCATCGTCGCCATGTTCGGTTCGGCAATACCATCCAAATGCCATGCATGGAAATCCTGATGCCACATCCAGGCGGAACCTTCGATGGCCGCTTTCATGTTGAGTTTGCTGTGATGCATGTAAAGGTTATCGTCGTGTAAGCACTGTTGTGCGGCGCGCAGGACGCGATTGGTGCGGGAGGCAGCACGGAAGGCCGGTGAGGCCGTCTCGCCGTCCTCCTCGTGCAGGCGAAACATGATCTTAACGGCCTCTTCCTCGCCTTCGCGCACGACCATTTCAGAGTTTATCTTTGAGACACGGTCGGTCTCGCGGCGCAGGACGTCCACTTCCTCCTCACTAAAAAGGTTCGGGAATAATAGGAAACCGTCGCGGTTGAATTGGGCGACTTGTTCGGGACTTAGTTCCATAAGGCGTTCCTCCGTTTGAGTATAACAATAACTCGGCCTTCTCGGGTGTCATCCCCTTTTCGCGTGCACGGCGCGGCCTAACTCCAGCCTAAACCGAACACGGGGAACTTCTGATATGGCGCAATCCGGTCTACCGCCGCTCGTCGGCCTCAAGGTCTTGGACCTCTCGCGGATTATTGCGGGGCCGCTCTGCTGTCAGCAATTGGCGGATATGGGGGCCGATGTGCTCAAGGTGGAGAACCCAAAGACGGGCGATGATTCGCGCAGCTCCACCCGGCCCAAGGCCGGTACGGACTCGCATTTTTTTCAGGCTTTTAACAAGAACAAGCGCAGCATTGGGCTCGATTTTCGTGAAGGTGAGGGCAAGGAGATATTCTTCAAGCTCCTGGAAGAAGCCGATGTGTTGATGGAAAATTTTCGCCCCGGCGTGATGACCCGTTACGGCCTCGATTATGCGTCGATCAAGGAACGCTTTCCCCGCTTGGTGTATTGTTCGGTCTCCGCCTATGGCGAGACGGGGTCGCTCTCTGACCGGCCCGGTTTCGATCCGGTCTTGCAGGCGGAATCGGGATTGATGTCGATGACCGGTGAAGCTGATGGACCGCCGCTGCGCCATCCGGTTTCCATCATCGATATCATGACGGCATTGCATTCGGTCGGTGCTATCATGGCGGCGCTCTGGGCGCGGCGGGATACGGGGACGGGCCAGCACATCGAATTGGCCTTGATGGACGTCGCCGTGGCGGCTCTATCAAATGCGGGGCAATCCTTTCTTCTGTCGGGGGAGCAACTGCCGCGGGCCGGAAATTCACATCCTCTGTCGACGCCGACCAATCTATTCAGCGCATCGGATGGTGATTTCTATATGGCGTGTGCGTCGAATCGGTTGTTTGGAAAGTTTTGTCGCGAGGTCATTGGCCGGCCCGACCTACCAGACGATCCACGTTTCAAGACAACCAGCGACCGCTTCGACCATCGGCCGGAATTGTTCGAAATCCTGAACGGAATCTTTGCGACTAAGACTCGTGCCGATTGGTTAGTGAAGATGCGCCATCTACCGGCTGGGGCGCTGCAGAACTTTGAGGAAGCGCTGAATTCTGAGATCGTCAAGGAACGTGGCATGGTGACCACGGTCGAGCATCCGCAAGCGGGGCCGATTAAAGTTCTCGGCTCGCCCTTGAACTTCTCCGACACGCCCATTCGCGAATTTACGGCGGCGCCGTTGCTTGGTGCGGATACGGATGATGTTTTGCGCGGTCTGGGATACGATGACGCCAAGATCGCCGCCTTACGTGAAGCGGGGACCGTCAACTAGTCAGGGGAATTCGAGAATGGCCGGACTGATCTTTCACAGTTTCGCGGCGGCGCCGAACAAGGTGGCGCCGTTCAGTCATGCAGTAGAATGCGACGGCTGGATTCAATTGACGGGCCAAATGCCGACCTACCCGGAAGATGATCCGAAACCGTTGCCGGACGGGGTCGAAGCGCAAACTCGCCGGGTGATGGACAATCTGATTATCGTACTCGGCGAGTTGGGACTGGACCTCTCTAATGTCTTGTCGTGCCGGGTCTATCTGACAGATTTCTACCGGGATTATGACGTCATGAATGAGACCTATAAATCCTATTTTCCAGCGGACCGATTGCCGGCACGCACTTGTGTTGGTGTCACGGGATTGGCGCGGGAGGCGTTGGTCGAGATCGATATGGTGGCGAAACGGCCCTAGCGTTGCGTCAGAGTGTCGAAGGCTCTTAGATCCTCGGCTTTGTAATTGGCGAAACGGGCGGTCTCGCAGTGGATCGACCAGATGGATGTCTCCACCGCACTACCCCGACGATTACATTCTATGTCGCGTCCGGTTTTCAAAAGCCGCCAATTAGCTTCTATTAATTCTCGGTTATAGGTAATTTGCTGCCGCTGTACCTTGTCGTCCCGCAACGTCGGCAAGATCATATGGAGCATTGGTGGATAGCGCTGACCTTTGCCGATCATCACCGATTTAAACAAACCGAAGAACCCGCCGACGATGGCTTCCGTGGCCAGGCCGCCCGGTTCTTCCAATGTGTTGGCGAGAGTGCGTTTGGCCGGTGCGTGTCCGCCCTTGGTACAATAGACGGTAACGGGCGAAGCCTTGATGGGTCCCGACAGTAGGCCCGATCTGTGCATCCCATGCCGGTAAGCCGTGCTGGACAATTGGCAGCTGGCACTGCTCGGGATCACCACCAATTGGACGGTCTGGACATTGCCGGAGGCACCACGCTGTTGCCCGACCCCGAGATGGTTGGGAGCGGAGCTTAAATTAGGCGCGCAAGCGGTCAATAAAGCCGCAAATACAGTGAATGTGATCAATGTGCGCATTGCTATTACTAGAGGGTGGAGCGCGTCTCGAGTCAATGTTGGGGCCAACCTGTCAGGCTGGTTATTGCATCTTTGGAAGCGCGTTTACAAATCGATCTATCCGACCGTCATTCTGCAGAAACAGAATAGCACAACCGAGCATCCGGTCTTCCGATTTTCCGGCGACGGGGCAGCGGTTGATGGCCACCGCTGCCGCACCGTAGGTCGGGCGTGGATCGCTGTTGACGACGATATCCGGAGGCACCCCGACCTCGTGAATTTGGAGACCGGCGGCGGTCATGTATTTATGGGTCGTAAATTTTATTCGGCCCAGCGCGCCGAACGGATAGGCCGTCTGGACGATACCTTTGCCGTAGCTTCGCGTTCCCATGATGACAGCGCGCCGGTTGTCCCTAAGGGCTGCGGACACTATTTCTGCCGCCGAGGCGGTGGCTTGATTTTGTAGCAAAATGATCGGTAAACCTTTGATATAATCTCCGCGATAGGCATCGAACCGGCGAGACCCTTTATTGTCGCGGCCACTCGTGGCGACGATCATGCCTTTTTCTAAGAAGGCATCGGCGACGAGGACGGCCTGGCCAACGAGTCCGCCCGGATTATTGCGCAGATCGAGGATGTAAGCGCGTGGTGCGCCGCCCTTCATTTCAGCGCGAATTTCCGCCAATGCCTTTCGCAATAATTTTTCGGTATTGGGACCAAAAAAAGCGATGCGAATATAGGCGAAATCCCCGAACATCCCATTGCGTACGGGCCGCACGCGAAACCGGGTTCGCGGGACAGGCAGGCCGATTTTCTGCGCGCCTTTGCGTTGAATACGGAGCAAGACGTCGGTGCCGAGAGGCCCACGGATCCGCCGCATCGCCTCTGTGAGGGTTGCGCCGTGGACGGCTTCACGGTCGATCTCGACAATCAGGTCACCAGGTTCCACACCTGCTTTTTGCGCCGGACTACCATCTAGCGGAGCGATCACTTTCAATTGGCCATCCACGATCGTGGCTTCAATGCCGATGCTACCCGTCCGCTTAACGCGTTTGCGCATACGCCGTTCGTCAAATGTGGCGTAGGGATCATTGAGCCGCCGCACCAGGGTATCGATGGCGGCGTAGGCTAAATCGGTGGGGGGTGTTTCGATGGGTTGGCGGCGTAATGTGCTCGCCGCGAAATTAGCAAGCTCGCGGATGGCGTACGGTTCGATAAATGAGCGCGATATTCGTTCGATGATTTTATGAATGAGATCAAGCGCCCGGGTTCGGTCGTCTTCGAGGCTGTTCGCATCGACCTTGGCGCGATAGGCGGCGTCCAAGGATAGGAGGGCAGCTTTATCTTCAAGAGATTGTGCAATTGTGTCGGCCGGCGCGCTTGCGGCCGCCAGGAGTAAAACAATTGCGAAGAATGACGTGCGGAGCCGCATTTCTGCCCCCATGCGGCAGTTATCGGTGTGTCACCTATGCTGCGGGCCAGGCGGTGCCGCCGTCAAGTGCGGGCAACGGAGTTTTATCTAATTCGCGGCGCGGGAGCGTGCGATATACAAATCGTCCCGGAGACCTTCGAAGAAGGTGTCAATTTCAGGATGAGAGACCGGATCGGGGTTTTGTTCCGACACTAAATTCTGTTCGGAAACATAAGCGATATATGGGCCTTGCGCATTTTCCGCGAGGAGATGATAGAACGGTTGCTCTTTCCTTGGCCGGTTCGTTGCCGGGATCGATTGCCACCATTCCTCGGTATTGGCGAATTCGGGATCAACATCGAATATAACACCGCGAAACGGATGAATTCGGTGTTTGACGATTTGTCCGATCTGAAACTTTGCGGTGCGAATTTCCATTGGCCGTCAGCTAAGAGATGTCGATTTCATTGTTTATATCTTGATGGAATACAGCTGCCGGTGCAATCCCGGCCACCTATAAAAAACACGCGTGAAGAGCGTTAAACAGCAAGCCGCGTGAAACCGCAATACGCCAGTGTATTCGGTTCAAGCGTGGAACACTTTAGCATGTTGCCCGAGGGCCATGCGAAACGTGGAACTATTCGGTCTACAGTCAATGTAGTCGCGCCGATGAAAACCAGCCAATTCAACATTAGCGGCTTCTCGCAGCACGGTTGCCAGAATTTCATTATGGGCTTCGCAGGCGCTTTGGAGGCCTTCAATCAAGCGATCGCTTAGACGACGTTGGTAGCCCATGGCACGTATCCCAACTGAGAATTATAGCCAAATCCCCTCGTATATCCTCGATACGTTTAAAGGCTTGATAATTGGTCAACAGAAGTTCTCATTCCGCTATTCAAAGGTACTATTCGGCTGCAAGGCGAGCTGTCGCGACCTCCAGCAACACATAGGTGAAAGTCTTGGAAATGATCCGCCACTGTCCGTCGATTTTCAGCAAGCTCAGATAATCGGTGAAGAAACGGTCGCCGAAGGCAATCTGTACTTTTGCGTGTGCGGATTCCGGCGCCGAAATATCGATCGAGATAATCCGGTCATAGCGCGGTTGGTTTCGGCTCTTGGGACTGAGGCGTGTCATCACATGCTCGTAGACGGTCCCCATGTCGTCATCGATTAACGGACCGTCGGCGGCGCTAAAGAGGTGGCAGCTCGGATGAAATATGCGTTCCAGCTTCTCGACATCACCTTCGTAGAAGCCATCGAAAAACAGCTCCAACGCCGCCACGACTTCCGAATACGTTTCTCTCATCCGTGTTTCTCCCTGGCTGGTGCCGGCTCGCCGCCTAAACTAACTGGAAACATAATAGACCGAAGAGCGATATGAACGATACCAAACAACAAATTGATACGCAGGATTTCGGACCGGACGTGATCATCGACTCCCCGGCCTATATCGATCCGACGGCGCGATTGTACGGGAAGATTATGCTCGGTGCGGAATGCAGTCTCTGGCCCTACGCCGTGGTCCGCGCGGAAGCTATGGATGTGAAATTCGGTCGCTATGTGAATATGCAAGATCATGCGATGGTGCATATCGGCTATGGCACCGGCACGGTGATTGGCGATTATTGCTCGATCACGCATAAAGCGACGGTTCACGGTGCCATTATCGGTGCGAATACCCTGGTTGGAATCAATTCGACTGTAATGGACGGCGCCGTCGTCGGTGAGAACTGCATCATCGGCGCACATTGCCTGGTCCCTGAGGGCAAGCATATTCCGGCGAATTCGATCGTTGTCGGTGCGCCCGCGAAAGTCATTCGCACGAACAATAATTTTATCGCCAATCGGCGCAACGCGATGATTTATCATTGGAACGCGCAAGCGTTTGCCAGAGGCGATCATCGGGGCTGGGAAAGCCCGGAATTCGTGGCATGGGAGCCGCAGATGATGGTGGGGATACAAGCCGCCTTCAATGAGCGCTATCCTGACGAGGCCGGCGCCGCGGAATAGTCCGCGCCACCGGCCTGTATGGCTTTCGCTAAATCACGCACATGTCTCCACCCGGGCCCAACTCCAATTCGGCGTCGGCGACCAGGCTCTCGAAATTGCCCGGTGTACCGATTTCCCGGCAGATCACGCTCGGCGACATCGCTTGCATCCAGAAGTTATGGGTTGGATGCGCACCGCCGGCGACGATCACGATGAGCTGATCCGACGATTTCGAAATCGGCCACATCTCCTCGTTGGCGGAGGCGATAGTCTCGGGCTCAGACGCGGCTTCGATCCATTGCTTGAGGCCGGTTTCCTGGACCACTGATTGCGGTACCTTGGACTGGTTCCAGAGGAACTCCTTCACCGATTGCTTCGACGTCCAGCCCAGCGCGTTCAATTGCTTCGCCACCGGACGCGGAATGAGTAGCGCCCCTGGCGTGCCGTTGGCCCAACCGCTGGTGTAGTGGACGCAGGAGGCACCAAGATAGCTCGCGACACGGTGCAGGCTTTGCTGCGCCTCCTCCATTGCCTCTTCCTTGCCGACACCGCGGCGGACGATATTGGATGCACTGCTGCCGACATATACGGTTACGGAGTTCACGGCGCGGGAGATACCGCCCATGTCCTCTCCGACCGATTTCCAACCGTCCGGCAAGCCTTCCTCATCTTCGGCGAAAACGGCGTTCGTGTATCGCATGCCGCCGAAGATCGCCATCGTGCCGACGCCGGGTAACGCACCGCCGACATTTTGCTGCAACAAGCGCATGGCGCGCCCGATACTGGCCCCCGCCGGATGTTGCGGGTCGGGACCCAACAAGCCGAAGCCGGAATTCAAGCGAATGTCCTTGGCGATCGGCCCGTTGACGATGATGACCGGGAACGTGCTGCCCGATGTCGCTTGGAGCTTATCGTGCTCTAAGGTCGGATCGAGGAAAGCGTCAACCGCCGCGATCAGCACCGGCAGATATTCCGGTCGACCGCCTGCCATGGCGAGCGAGACAGCAATGGTCTCTACCGTAGCGATGCCGCCTTTTGGCATGATTTTACCGATCACTTGATCGCGCGGCAGATCGGTTCCTTTGAGAATCCAGTCGACACGTTCACCCGTCGGCGGATTAACCGGTAAGCCGTCGCCCCAGGTGTTCCTCAGGAACATCTGGTTCATCTGATCGGTGGCGGCTTCGTAGCCGTTTGCCTCGATCCTGACTTTATCGGGCTCGCGCATTCCGATCTCGGAGGTGGTCGGTTGCCAGTCCGTCAGACCTTTTGGGAAGTCCGCCGCACGTTCGGCCACCGGCGAGATGTCGCTATCAACCAGAAATTGGTCAATTGGAAAGTCCACCATGGAGAGTTCACGGTTAAAGCCCATTCCAGCGGCACCGTTATAGAGAACGCCCAGAAAATCCGTCCGGGCCAGCGTTACTGTAGGGATACCCCTGCCTTCAATACGAGCGGCAACACGGCCGCATGCCGTCGCGCAGGCGCCTCAGGAGGCGTTCCCGATGATGACCGCGTCAACACCGCGCTCGACCAATTGGTCGACGGCGTCATCCGTGTCCATCAGGGTGTTTCCCATCGGGAATTCCGATTCTGCGATCAATTTCGCGTCCGGGTAATTCTCCGTGATCCAATCCCGTAGCAGCGGCAGCATCCTGTGCGCCTGCCACATGTCGTTTGAGATGAAACCGATGGTTTTTCCGTTGAGGTTATCGAGGCGCGGCGCATGCAGTTGCGTCACCTCAATCGCCCCGGACGGATCGAAAACTTCCAATGCATCCATTTTATCGTCTCCCTAGCGGGTAAGTTTCGTTAGCTGGAAAATAACATGCGCCGCCGCGCGCGCAAAGACAGCAGGATTGGTCTGCATCAATGAAAATATTGTCTGGAATGCTGAATTAGGCGCGGATTTATTAAAAATAGGAAGGAAACATGAGACCGGTGAAATCGCCTATCTGGCACTGGTAATCGTTGCGGCGCTCTCATTCATGGCGGTCTTGGCGTTTTGCATTTCGGGAAATAGCAAAAATCGCTGACCTTGCAGGCCGTTGTTGCCATAAATTCAGAGTAAACTGTTGAAATTTCCGGCCTGACGGGGTCAATTCAGTCCGCATTTGTATTCAGCAGGTCGAATTGGGTTTATGGCTGAGCTAATCAGACTCGACGGATTGACGAAACGTTTCGGTGACTTGCTCGCCGTCGACGACGTATCTTTGTCGTTGGAAGCGGGCCAAGTGCTTGGATTTTTGGGGCCTAATGGTGCCGGGAAGACGACCACCATGCGTATGATCGCCGGTTTCATGGAGCCAACTGCGGGCACTGCCATCGTTTGCGGTTACGATGTTATTCAGGACCCGGTCGCTGTACGGCGCAATATCGGTTTTCTGCCGGAGGGTGCGCCGACCTACGGCGACATGACGGCACGCTCATACCTTGAATTCATCGCCGAGATTCGAGGCTTCGACGGGGGCGAGAAACGCCGCCGGGTCCGCCGGATGGTAGAGACGGTGGCGCTCGAAGGGGTCATGCATCAGCGCATTGAAACTCTCTCGAAAGGCTACAAGCGCCGCGTCGGACTGGCGCAGGCTTTGTTGCACGATCCGCCGGTCTTGATCTTGGATGAGCCGACCGACGGGCTCGACCCAAATCAGAAACGTCTTGTGCGCGACCTCATCCGAGAGATGGCGCGCGAGAAGGCCATCATTATCTCGACTCATATCCTGGAGGAAGTCGACGCTGTCTGCGACCGCGCGGTGGTAATCGCGAAGGGCGCGCTACAGGCGGACGGCACGCCGGAGCAATTGCGCGCTCGCTCGCCCTATCACAACGCGATTGTCGTGACTGTACCGGCGTCGATGAACGCTCTGATGGAGACCGCGACCGTGGAGATTGCAGGAGTTGAAGCAGTCGAGAAGATAGCCGATGTGGGCGAGGCGGTGCGGCTTAGACTGGTTTCGGCCGCGCGCGATAATCTGACGGCGGTCGTGAGCGAATGGCTGCGAAGTAAGAACGTCGCCTTCAACGAATTACTGGTGGAGCAAGGGTCGCTCGACGATGTCTTTCATGCGATCACGGAAGGGGACGGCGATGCGTAATATCCGGATCATCGCCAAGCGCGAGCTCAAGAGCTATTTCGCAACCCCGGTAGCCTTTGTCTTCATAGTGATTTTTCTGGCGTTGACCGGCGCTTTTGCTTTCTACATGGGCGGATTATTTTCGCGCGGGCAGGCTGATCTCGAGCCGTTCTTCGCGTATCACCCGTGGCTCTATCTGCTGTTTATTCCTGCGATTTCGATGCGGCTTTGGGCGGAGGAGCGCAAAAGCGGCACGATAGAGAACTTGATGACTTTGCCGATTTCGACGTCGGAAGCGGTGATTGGAAAATTCTTGGCGGCTTGGTTGTTCTCCGGAATTTCGCTGGCGCTCACCTTCCCGATCTGGATCACGGTGAACGTTTTGGGCGAGCCGGACAACGGTGTCATTCTGGCCAGTTACGCGGGCAGCTTCTTAATGGCGGGAGGATTTCTATCTATCGGATCTTGTCTCTCGGCATTGACGAAGAATCAGGTGATCGCTTTTATTGCCGCGGCCACGGTCTGTTTTCTCTTCACCATGAGCGGCGTTGATTTAGTTCTAAACTTCTTCCGAGTCTGGGCGCCGGACATTTTGGTCGACACAGTGGCGTCGTTTAGTTTCCTCACCCACTTTAACGCGGTGACGAAAGGTGTAATCGAAGCGAATGACCTGGTCTTCTTCGCCTCCCTGATCGTGTTCTGGCTGTTCGCCAATGTCGTGGTCGTTGAATTGCGGAAGGCGCGGTAACGGCCATGAATATTTTCTCGCGAATTGACAATCACTTGCGGGCCTATATCGGTTTAGCACTCGCGGCGGTCGCTTTCGTCTCGATCAATATTTTTTCTAGTGAAGCCTTGAACGGCGTGCGTGTCGATTTGACCGAACGCTCGCTTTTCACGATTTCCAACAGCACAAAAAAGGTGTTGGCGTCTATTGATGAGCCGATTTTGATGCGGTTCTTTTTCTCCAAGGCAGTGGGTGAAAGCAATCCTGATCTGGCGACACATTTTGAGCGTGTTCACGGATTACTGAAACGCTACGTTGCACTCTCAAACGGGAAAATTAGACTACAGATGCATCAGCCTTCGCCCTATTCGACGGACGAGGACATGGCGTTGGCATACAGTTTGTCCGGTGTCGCGACGACCGGCGCGGGGGAGCCGGGGTATTTCGGCCTCGCGGCGGTGAACAGTACCGACGATCAAGCGGTGGTCCCCTTCTTCTCGCTCGAGCGGGAAAGCTTTCTCGAATACGACCTGACTAAGGTCGTCCACACGCTCGTTAATCCTGTGAAGAAAATTGTCGGCGTAATTAGCACACTTCCAGTACACGGCCGGCACGCCCCGCCCTACGGTACCACGCCGCGTTGGCCAATCATGGGGCAGCTCGACCCGTTGTTCGAAATTCATGCCCTCGATGCGGAAGTCCGAGTCATTCCCGAAGACGTGGACCTGCTGTTGCTGATCCAGCCGACCCGCTTGACACGCGAGACGCTCTACGCGGTTGAGCAATTCGTGTTGAAGGGCGGCCGGGCGTTGATCTTCGCTGATCCGTTTTCGGAAGCGCAAAGTATTACCGCCCGCAGTGGCCGGGAATCCGGTAATGACGACATCAATCTGCTGCTCTCCAAGTGGGGCGTTGTCATGGAGCCGGATAAGGTCGCCGCCGATATTGATGCCGCGCGGCGGATCAACATGCCGGTCAACGGGCGACTACAAGTCTTGGATTATGTAGTTTGGTTGTCGCTGCAGCCGAAACACTTCAACCGAAAGGACCTGGTCACCGCCGAGATGAGCCGGATTAATGTCGCGACCCCCGGCATACTGAAACCCACACGCTTGCCTAAGACGATGGTCACGCCGCTGATGACCACGGGCAACCGTTCCATGCGTATTCCGGTCAGCATGGTGGCGAAGGCGAACCCCGATGCCATCGCGATGTTCCGTGATTTTAAATCCGAAAACCAATCGCACATGATCGCGGCCCGTTTGACCGGCGATGTCCGCAGCGCTTTCGCTGACACCCCACCGCCGGGCATCTCGCCGGAGCGGAGGAAAAACCACCTGTCGCGATCCAAGAAGCCGATTGACGTCATCGTCGTGGCCGACGCGGATCTTTTGCATGAGAAATTTTGGGCGGATATGCGGATCGAGGGCGATCAGCAAGTGCCAACGCCGTTCGCCAACAATGCGGATTTCTTAGTCAACGCGCTGGATACCTTAGCCGGTGGTGAAGAGTTGATGGGGCTTCGCGCACGTCGCGAGTCCAGTCGGCCGTTCGAATTGGTCGCTCAAATCCGCCGAGAAGCGGAGCGGCGCTACCGTTCGAAAGAGCGCGAGCTGATCGACCGGATCAATGAAACTCAGGATGAGGTCGATTCCCTATTGGCCCGCGAAGGGGCAGTGGTCGGGGCGGACGTTCTGAGTACGAAAGAGCGTACGCGGATCGACACTTTGCGCCGCGGCATTGTATCAATGCGCCGTGAACTGCGTGGCGTGCAACATGCGTTGCGCGAAGATATCGAACAGCTCGATGCGACGTTGAAATTCCTCAATATCGGCGCGATGCCGATTATCTTGGCGCTCCTCAGTCTCTTGGTGATCTTGGTGCAGCGGGTGCGCCGGAAGGCGGTGGTCTGATGCGGCAAAAGACACTCGGCATTCTCACCCTACTCGTCTTCGTATGCATCGGTGCGGCGTTTTTCGCCTATAACCAGAGTGCAGAAGATCCACGCTATGGGCAGGTCGGCGAGACGGTGTTCCCAGGGCTTATCGAGCAGGTGAATGACGTTAGCGAATTCACGGTCGTGAGCGCGCAAGGCAAATTGTCGATGCATCGCGAGGGAAAGACCTGGCGCATTCGCGAGAGCGACGACCACATAGCCAGTCCGAACGAGATTTCGAAGGCCATCATCGGCGTCGCGGAGCTGTCCTATTTCGAGCCGAAGACAGAGCGTGCCGAACGTTATGTTCGCCTACAATTGGAAGAGCCGAGTGCGAAACAATCGAAGAGCAAGCGGATCATCTTGAAAATCGGCGGGAAGACCGTGGCCAATCTCATCGTCGGGCGGGAAAAATTGTTCCTGCCGGGCCGCACCGTCGGTGGCGTTTATTTCCGGTTGCCCGGCACCCCGTTGAGTTGGCTCGGCCAAGGGAACCCCGAGGCCGGAGGGACCGCGAAAGATTGGCTCGCCCGCGAGATCGCCGATATTAACGGCAAACGGGTCAAGCGCGTGACCGTCCGGCATCCGGATGGTGCCGTCGTGACGGTCTCCAAACCGACACCGATGGCGACTAAATTCTTGCTGGCGGATATCCCCCAGGGTATGAAGTTGAAATACAGCAGCGATGCGGATCATATCGGCGAGATCCTCGATCAACTGGAAATGGAGGACGCACGTCGCGTTACTTCGGTCGATGTCAATTGGACTGGGGCCTTGGTGGCCGAACTGGAAACTTTCGACGGGTTGCGTGCGATCGTCGAGACGGTGTTGCGGAACAATGTCCACTGGCTGCGCGTGCGCTTCCAGGGTGCTACAGGTGACGCCTTGCAGGAAGCGAAGGCATTGTCATCCCGGACTGCCGGATGGGTCTACATGATGCCGAAATATGAAATCGTCCCGATCCTGCGGAGCATGCAGGACCTGTTGGTGCCCGAAGGTACGAGTAGTTAGCGCGAAGCCTTATCGTAACGCCTCAATAGTGGTTTCAGGGGCAGCGGCGATTTCCGTGAACATCTTCTTCAAAATGGCCGAGGCGAAAGAGCTGTGGTTCTCCGCCTCATCGATGCTGCCCGAGGCGTCGACGACAAAGGCAAGTTCGAGGTCGACGGGTGTAAGGCGTTCTGAGGTGGCAACAGCGTTTGTGAGCGCCGCTAGAGCGCTGACTATCATAAATTAAAGTGAAGTGACCGGGTTGCCGGTAGGCCAATCATCGATAAACTCATACAGAAGATGTGACCCTGTAGATCGGGAGGATTGCTGAGATGCCGAGCGACGATATCAAGAAAGTCCGTGAGATGATCGCGGGTCTACCACCCCGGAATGGAATGTCGATCCCGGAGCGCCGTGCCAACATGGATGCTTGGGACAAAGCCTATCCGGTGGCGGATGGCGTCACCGTTGCGTCGGCGAAGGTTGCCGAAGTGCCGGTTGAATGGATTACCGCCCCGAACGCGAGCGAAGATGCGGTTCTGCTATTTCTACATGGTGGCGGATATGTGATCGGCTCCCCCGATTCGCACCGTCATCTCGTCGCCAACCTATCCGAGGAAACCGGCCTGCAGGGCCTGTTGGTGGATTATCGTTTGGCGCCGGAAGATCCGTTCCCGGCGGCGGTCGAGGACGCTATTTCCGTCTATGCGGCATTGCTGACCCACGGTTTCGAGGCGGAAGAGATCGTGGTTGCGGGGGACTCCGCGGGCGGCGGCCTTGTGATCGCGATGATGTTGGCAATACGTGATGCCAATTTGCCACTGCCGGCGGCGGGTATTTGCCTCAGCCCGTGGAACGATCTGACGGGGACCGCGAAGAGTTTGGAGACGAACGCGTCCGTTGACCCCACGGTCACAAAGGAATCTCTGGATTTTTTCGCCGGTGAATATCTCGGCGAGGAAGACGCGCAAAACCCCTATGCATCGCCCTTGTTTGGTGACTTTACGGGCTTGCCGCCGTTGCTGATACAAGTGGGATCGGTGGAGGTTCTGCTCGACGATGCTGTGATGCTGGCCGAGCGCGCGAAAGAAGCGGGGGTCTCCGTCACGCTCGAAGTCTGGGACGAGATGATCCATGTCTGGCACCGCTACTACCCGGTCTTGCAGGAAGCGCGGGAAGCGAATGCTCGGATCGGTGAATACGTGCGCGGTATAGTTTCCTTAAGCGCTGCGGTGGTGGAGTAGGCATACGCAAAAGGGGGGAATGGCTGTGAACAGTTGGCGAACACGCGAAGCGCAGGCGCTGACGGCTGACAATTTGGAAGCGCTGTTCGGCAACGAAATCCCGGCGATCCGTATCCCGAGCTTTGCGACACCTGCCGAATGTGGCGCCTTTGCCGATGGATTGCGTCAATGCGACCTGCATGTGGTGAAGGGGGCAACGGATCATTCCTCACCGTCTTTCGAAGCCCAGAAGATCGTCTTCATCGGGCTGACCCAATACGAGTTCAAATACCGCCCGATCGAAGACTATCTCGATGCGGCGGATACGGCGCGGGCGGAAGTGGCTCCGGTCTTCGAGGCTGCGTTCGATCCCGTGGAGCGGTTAATGGCGTGCTTGCGCGATATTACGGACACCAGAGTTGAGATCGCCGGTGATCCAGGTGGGCGTCGCTACTCCGCGACCATCATCCGCAGTTCCAACGAAGGCCTAGCCCTGCACGCGGATTTCGCTCCTTATCAGGCACCGCAACTCACCGTTACCGAATGCGTCGCGCAGCTGGCATGGAACTTTTACGCCGAAGTGCCCGAAAGTGCGGGCGGACATACGATCGTTCACAACAGCCCGTGGACTTGGGAGCGCAGCTGCGACGGTGAGATCG
>CAXAGK010000030.1:0-17115 GCA_963968305.1 uncultured Rickettsiales bacterium
ATCACAAAGAAGCCGTGCGTGCCTTCGTCGAGAAGCGAAAGCCGAATTTTACCGGCCGGTAGTCGATTTTACGCCAACGGCTCAATCGCTTGCGCTTCCGGCCTTGTCTCGGCGAAGGAAGGTCGTGCCTCCAGTTTCTCCGAGTATCGCACTAAATCCGGATACCGGTCCCGCCACTCGAATTTCGGTAGGCGCAAATCCAAATATGCCAAGGCGCATCCAGCCGAAATATCGGCAAGCGTCAGTCCGTCGCCGATATACCAATCCCGCTGAGCCAAACTATCGGAAAGGCCCGCGACACCCGCAGCGACTTTCGCATTCTGCCGGGTAATCCAATTGACGCTCCGCGCCTTCGCCTTGCGTTGGCCTTCAAGTACCAACAACACCACAGCATCGCAGATACCCATTGCCAAAGCATCTATTTGCCGCGCCAATATGGCGTCTTCCGGCGCGGGCGGCATTAGGCTCGATCTAGTCAAAGTTTCAAGATAATCGACGATCACGTGGCTCTCATAGATCGCGCTACCGTCCTCCAACAACAGGACCGGAACCTTGCCGAGTGGATTATGCGTAGGGGCGAGCGCATCGGCGTTCCAAGGATTACTCACTACTTCCTCGTGCGGAATATCCTTCTCGCGAAGTGCGATCCGGACCTTGCGCGCGAAGGGGCTCGGTTTGGCGATAATAAGCTGCACGGGCTTGCTTCCTGTCGTCTATTCCCAATCACGCTACGTTACTTCAGAGATCGCCAACAGCAAGAGGAAGCAGGCCATGGCCAACAGTCTCGCGAAACAATACAAGGCGCTCCTGGAAGCGCCCGAAATTCTAATCATGCCCGGTGTCTTCGACGGGTTCAGCGCCGCAATCGTCGAGAAGATGGGCTTCAAGGCTGGATTTATCTCCGGCGCCGGGATCAGCGAAAGCGCGCTTGGCCTCTCCGATGTCGGCGTTATGGGGCTGGAAGACAATCTCGCACGGGCCCGCGCCTTGGCGGATGTCTCGACCATTCCAATGCAGGCGGACGCGGATACGGGATACGGCAACGCGGTCAACGTCTATCACACGGTCCGAGCCTTCGAGAAAGCGGGACTTTCCGGTGTGATGATCGAGGACCAAGTATGGCCGAAGCGATGCGGCCATATGAAAGGCAAGGACGTCATTCCGTTCGACGAAGCGGTCGCCAAAATTAAGGCGGCGGCAGATGCCAGGGTCGATTCCGATTTCGTCATCATGTCGCGCACCGATACCTTCGCCGTGCATGGGCTGGACGATGTCGTCGAGCGGCTGAACGCCTTCGCGGAGGCGGGCGCTGATTTTATTTTTGCCGATGCGTTGCTGTCGGAAGACGCGATCATCAAGGTGGTCGAGAACACGTCGAAGCCGCTTTGCGTCAATATGGGGTTTGGTATCAGAGCACGATCGACAACGCCCTTGATACCAGCCAAGCGCCTACAGGAGATCGGCGTCGCGGCAGTAATCTATCCTCGTCTGCTGACGGCAGGCGCCATTGTCGGAATGACCCGAGCGCTGGAAGGACTGCAGGAAGCAATAGCTTCTGATGACGTCATTGAGAAACCAGAACTGGTCGCATCTTTCGAGGAGATTCTCGATCTCACGAAATTCGATTTCCTGACCGATTTGGAGAAACGTTACGCTACGGGAGAGTAAGCGGCACCTATTCCCGCGCCGGATCAGGAAAATCTATTATCTGGGCATCCTCGGTCACCGTATCGAGGATGGCACAACTCAAGAGACGACCGTTATCGGGATCGCGCGCATCGCCGGCGGAGCCGGGATTGACCACCAATAAGTCTCCCGCACGATGCACCACTTGTTGATGGGTATGGCCAAACAGCACGAAATGGGCATCAGCCTCGCCGAAGCGTTCCAGTTCAGGGCTGTGTCGGTAGACATAAGTGCCACGCGGTTCCCACGGTGTCGAGTGCACCATCAGCACCGTCTTACCGTCGCATTCAAGTTCCATGCGATGCGGACGCTCGGAGAGCCAATGCATAAGGTCAGGATCGATCCCTTCACGCGCCCGGGCGCGGGCACCCATAGGGCCCAGGAAAGTTTCCTCGTGATTACCCTGAATGGTGTGCGCGCCGATCTCGATCAATCGCGAAATCACCTCATTCGAGAACCGGTACTCGTAAATAGCATCGCCAAGGCACAAGATTTGATCAACCTTGCCCATCAGTTCGAGCGCCCGGTCCAGGCCTTTGATATTGCAATGTAGGTCGGAGACGATGCCGAGTTTCACGGAGGGGCTTTCTGTGGGGAACGCCAATCTATCTACCTACACCGCTTGGTCGGGGTTTCCATGACCGAATTAATTGCCGACCCTCGTTTGCGAATTTACTCTCTTATCTGTCCGTATTGCGGAAGTTCGGACCTGTCCCGTCCATAACCGCGCCGGGGAGAAATGACCGACATGCGATTTGTGGCAAGCTTGCTGATTATAATGGCCGCCGCGATTCTGGCGCTTTTCGAAGCGGTGGCGGATCGCGGCCTCAAGGTACCGTTGCGAGCTAACGAAAAACCCGAAGCCGCCGTCTTGGAAGAAGTTGAGCTCTAAGGGTCGTCGTATGCCCTGGTGGTTGGGATCGACAATTACACCAACGGCTGGCCCCGCCTTTCCAACGCCATCGCGGATGCCCGCGCCGTTGCCGATGAGCTGAAGCGCAAGGGTTTTAACGTCACCCTAAAGACGGATTTGAAGTCGAGCCAATTAGAACAGGCCTGCAAGGCCTTCTTCATCAATCAGGGTGGCGATCCGAATGCGCGGCTGTTCGTCTCGTTCGCGGGTCATGGCCACACGGAGAACGGTGAAGGGTTTCTGATCCCAGCCGATGCACCTCGGCCCGAAGTCGGACGCAAGTTCAAATTCGCAGCGCTTCCCATGCGGCGGTTCGGCGAGTATGTCCGCCTCGCGGAATCAAAACACGCTTTCGCGGTGTTCGACTCCTGCTTCTCCGGTACCGTGTTTGAAGGTGCCCGCGCCCTGCCGCCCGCCGCCGTGACCCGTGCCACCACATTACCCGTGCGCCAGTTCCTGACATCCGGGGACGCGGGACAGACCGTCTCCAATGACGGTACTTTCCGGAAGCTGTTCCTGCGAGCATTGCGCGGCGAGGAACGGGTTGATGCCAATGGCGATGGATTTATCACCGCTAGCGAGATGGGCCTGTTTCTCGGCGACCGAGTGACAAATCTTACCCAGTCCAAGCAAACGCCGCGTTGCAGCAAACTGCGCGATGCAGATTAGGACCGTGGCGATTTCGTCTTTTCGATCTCAAAGACGAGCCTCTCTCCGGAGCGACAGAAAGCACCGGCCCCACAAGCGAGCATTACGCCGGAAATGATGTTCTGGCAATCGATTCAAGGAAGCCAAAGTGCGGACGCTTACCGAGCTTATTTGAAACAATACCCGAGCGGCATTTTCGCATCCTTGGCCGAACTTAAAGTGAAGGAGCTGGCACCGCCACAAGTCGCTAGCCGGACGCCTGCCGCTACAGCTGCGCCAACGCCGTCTCCACCCAAGAAGCCCTATCCGCCGAACGCGCGCCGGTGGCTTGGTGTTTAAATTCAGCAAGTGACGAATGAAATCGCAAAAAGCATAGGCATGCCTGCGGCACGCGGCGCATTCATTGTCAAAGCGTTAGCGGGTAGTCCGGCCGATAAGGGAGATATGAAGGCTGAAGACACAATTTTAAACGTCGGCAAAACGAACATAGTGCAATTCAGCGATATGCCGAAGGCCGTAGCAAGCCATTCGCCGAGCGAGAAAGTCGTAATTGGTCGTTGGCGCATTAGCGACAGGGGCATCCACTATTGGGAAATTACGCTCGGTATGCTCGATCCCAAAAAACATTTCGCACCCAACGTGCCGATACTGGATGGCCTTGGGTTTGCTATCGTCCACAGCGTCAAAGGCGTGGAAATCGTGAAGGTGAAGCCAAACTCACTAGCCGCGCAAAAAATTTTCCAGGAGGGCGATATCATCGTTGAAGTCAATCAACATGCCGTCAATTCGGTTGGGGAATTCAATGATAGAATTGCTGAAGCCACAAAAAAGGAAGCAAAAAAAACACTTATTTCTTTTGCCGAGAAACGGTGAACTTCGATTTGCTGCCCGACCGCGGCAACCGTTACGAAAACGCCCGAGGACGATAACGATAACGAATAGCTGTCGGACTCATACTTGCTCGTTCGGATCTTCTGCGATGATAAATACCGCGTCCATGGCTTGCTCGCGGATTGGCACCGCAGCCTGATATTCATCCGACTTGTACCAGGCCTGCGCCGTCGCTTTGTCGGGAAACTTGATGACGATTGCCTTGTCGTAGCCGTGCTCGCCGGCAAGTGCATCGGCCACCTCTCCGGCGGAGACGAAATCGCCCCCCGCCGCCGCCACGGTCGGCCCCGCAATCGCCGCGTATTCCTTCACCTTCTCGGGATCTTTAATGGTCACGTGGATGATGACATATGCGGTCATGGCTGCCGTTCCTGTATCTCGATATGGCGGAGTGCCTAATTCGCATCCAGCCCGCGCTCTGTCAAAACTTTCCACCGGCGATGAATTGGACCATATCAGAGCCAATCTCGACGTCCTGCTCGATGAACCCGTGGGGCGATTTACCTCGACAAGCCTTTACGCTGACACGACCCGACCATCCTGGACCGCCGTTCACTTTGACAATTTTCTCGCGCGTACCCGACGTCTTCTCGACGATCAAACCGGCCAGATCGGGCGGTGTGCGGACGCATTTGTCGCCTGTATGCGCGATGACCAGAACTGGAATGCGAATGGCTTCCAAATCGACGGAAAAGACGCTTTGCGCGACCCATGCTTTATAACCGCCTTCGCGCCCTGATGTGACAGGCGATGTAAGAATTAATCCATCGGGCGCTTCCACCCCGCTCAGACGCGCTGCGGAGTTGACGGCGGAAATCGCTCCCCGGCTTGTGCCAATCAGCCAAACCAGATTTCCCGTACGCGCACGGATGTCGGCGATGATATTTCCGATATCCGTCGCATGATCCGGGTGGATACGAAATCCGCCCAGCCCTTCCTTGCTCTGACGATCCGACGGAGCATCGACGAGAGCCGTCACGAAACCTTCGCTATTTAGCAAACCGCGTATCCGCACGAGTAAATTACCGGTCAGCTTGCGAGGACACCCCATCTCATCGAGGTCGAGATAACCGCCGCCGCCAGGCAAAAGGACCAGCGCTGCACACGCAGCATCCTTCGAGCCCGCAAGACTATAGGCACTACGCGTGTCGTCATGGGTTTCCAAATTTACCCGCTCCCCGCAGGCCAACGCCGATTGCGCAAATAAGACGGCAACTGCCGTGAAGCCAATGAGCTAAATTTTTCACATGCCACCGTTCCTATCCTTGCGCACTTGTTGAGTGTCGCATTATGGCGCAATCCCGTCCGCTAACCTACCTTTGGTATCAAGCCACCGATAGGGAAGATGCTTTTATGGAATACGATTATGTCATCGTCGGCGCGGGCTCGGCCGGTTGTGTGTTGGCCAACCGGTTGAGCGCCGACCCCGCCAATAGGGTGTTGCTATTAGAAGCGGGGCCGGAAGACCGCGACCCTTGGATCCATATCCCCATTGGTTATGGCAAGAACGTCAACAATCCGGCGGTCAATTGGTGCTTCGAGTCCGAGCCCGAGGAGTACTGCCACGGGCAACGCTACTTCCTGCCACGCGGCCGCGTTATCGGCGGCTCTAGCTCGATCAACGGCATGGTATATGTGCGTGGCCAACGGGAAGACTACGACACTTGGGCGCAAATGGGCTGCACCGGTTGGTCCTATGATGACGTGCTGCCGTATTTCCGAAAATCAGAGAACAACGAACGCGGCGAAAGCGATGTTCACGGTGTCGGCGGCCCGCTCGACGTGTCCGATATCACTGAACAAGGCGAGGTTTGTGACGCCATGGTCCGCGCCGGGATCGAGATCGGCCTGCCCTATAACGAAGACACCAACGACGGCGAGCAAGAAGGTATCGGTCCACATCAGGCAACGATCCGACAAGGGCGGCGCGCCAGCACGGCTCAGGCTTATCTGAAACCGGCCCGGAGCCGCGCGAACCTGCACGTCCAAGCCAACGCGACTGCGTGTCGTGTCACCTTCGATGGCAAACGCGCTGCCGGTGTCGCTTATCTGCGGGGCGATCAGCCCGTCGAGGTGACGGCGCGACGAGAGGTCATTCTCTCCGGTGGGGCGTTTAATTCACCGCAACTTCTAGAGCTTTCCGGTATCGGTGATCCGTCACGTCTCTCCGATCTCGGTATTCCGATCACCCATGCCTTGCCGGGCGTCGGCGCCAATCTGCAAGACCATTTCGTCGTGCGCATGCGGTGGCGAATCAAGAACGCGATCACGTTGAATGAAAAGACCCGCGGCCTGAGGGGCGCGCTGGAGGGCTTAAAATACCTCTTCGGCCGCACCGGTGCGCTGACCATGGCGACCTTGCCGATCGGAGCCTTTGTGCGCTCGCATCCGGATCTCGCCACGCCGGACATTCAGTTCCAAATTTTCCCCGGCTCCTACAAAGCGGTTGAAGACCGCAAATTGGACCGCGAGCCCGGCGTCACCATCGGCGTCACCTTGCTGCACGTGGAAGGGCGAGGTCATGTCCACGCGAAGTCGTCTGACCCGAAAGCGGCGCCCGCGATTTGGCATAATCTGCTGGCGACCGAGACCGACCGCCGCGCCGCCGTCGCCGGCATGTGGATGGCCCGGCAGATGATGCAGACGGAAGCGATGCGCCCCTATGTTGATTTCGAAATCACGCCGGGGCCCGAAGCGGATGACGATGCGGCCTTCTTAGATTGCGCGCGCCGCACCGGCGCCTCCAACTGGCATCCGGCGGGCACCTGTAAGATGGGCGTTGACCCTATGGCCGTGGTAGATTCAAAGCTGGCGGTCCACGGCGTAGAAGGCCTCCGCGTCATCGATGCCTCCATCATGCCCAACGTGATCAGCGGCAACACGAACGCCCCCACGATCATGATCGCTGAGAAAGCGGCAGATATCATCTTGAGTTAGACCGACCCACCACAACGAGCGGGCAACGCTAGCTAATACGGAACACTACCCGTCGTGTTGATCCGATAGAGGGTCCGAAAGCTCTCCGGCGGCAGAACATCGGTCGTCGCCTTATGCATCAGGGTTCGATTGTCCCAAATTACGAGATCGCCGCCCTTCCATTTGAACCGCACCTGGAATCTCGGCTCGTCTGTGTGCGCGAAAAGCTCGTCGAGTAACGCCTCACTCTCCGCCGCGTCCATGTCGACGATGTCCTTCACCCCGGTGCTAACGGCGGCAGAAATAAACAAACCTTTTCGCCCGGTCTCGGGATGCGTGCGGACCAGCGGGTGGATCACTTCCGGTGTCTTCCCGCGCTCCGTGTCGTTCAATAACAGCCAGCGGCCTTCGGGATGGCTCTGGTCCCGCGACCAGCGATACTGCTGCCGGACCTGCAAACCGTCGAGCTGCTGTTTCTTCTTCTCCGGCAACGCGTCATAGGCGGCGGCAAGGTCAGCGAAGATTGTGTCGCCGCCGTCTTCCGGCACTTCGAGCGCATAGAGCATGGTCGCGTTGGCCGGAACCTGCTTGTAGGAATAATCGGAATGCCAATTGGACCCCGCATCACGGATCCCCTTGGGTCGGCCCATCTCGGTGCGGTTCGACAGCACGGTAATCCCGGCGAAGTCTTCATGATGATACATCGAGACCGTATGTGGCTCGACCGGCCCAAACCGTTCCCCGAGTTCGTAAAACTGCGCCGCCGTCATCGATTGGTCGTGAAGGATTAGTACCTGATGAGATAAATATGCGTCGTGAAGTTCCACCCAATTCCCCGCATCGAGATCACGCGCGACATCAATCCCCTCTACTTCGGCAAAGAAAGTGTCACCCAACCGCTTAACATTCATCCCCATCGGATTGTTCCTCAAATTCCTTGCTACCTCGCCGCACACCGCGTTACTGGCGGCAGCGCACCTACCAACATAATATGGACCCTATAAGGAGTAGGTGAAATGCCCTTTGATTTCGACCCCTACGATTCCACCGTCATGGACGACCCGTATCCCGCATATCGATTTTTGCAGGAGAACGACCCGGTGCATTACAGCCACGCACTACGGTCTTGGATATTGACGCACTACGACGACGTCCGGCCGAGCCTGAACGATCCCCGCCTCTCCGCCGACCGGATCAGTCCCTACCTGGATCAGCTTTCTGAGGACAATCGCGATAAGGTAGCGACCGTCGGCCCAATGCTGCAGAAATGGGCCGTCTTCATGGACCCGCCGGATCACACGCGGATGCGGAAGCTGTTGAATCACGGATTCACATCGACCGCGATAGCGGATTTCCGTCCCAAGGTCGAAATCATCGTTGAGCGGATGATTGACCAACTGGTCGAAAAAGGTAGGGACGGCACCGAAATCGACTTCATCAACTCCTTCGCTTATCACCTGCCGGCGACAATTATCGCCGTCATGTTGGGGGTGCCGGAATCGGATGTAGAACAGTTCCGCGCCTGGTCGGAAGATCTTGCTCCCTTCGTCGGAAGTGCGACGGACACACCGGACAAAGCCGGTCTCGCGGAGCAGAGCGCCCGGGATTTGACTGAATACGTTACCGGCATTTTGGAAAACCGGCGGGCAAGCCCACCCGGGCCGGAAGACACGACCATTATCGATCATATGATGGCTGCGGAAGAAGACGGTGACACTCTTTCTCTGGCCGAGCTGATCTCAAACGCTGTCCTTCTCCTCTTCGCCGGGCACGAGACGACAATGAACCTATTGGGGAACGGGCTATTGGCGTTAATCCGGCATCCGGACCAATTGCAACGGTTCACCGAAACTCCGGCCTTAGCGGAGAGCGCCGTCGAGGAATTGCTGCGCTACGACGGGCCGGTCGGCTCTCTGGCGCGCAGCGTACTCGAGGATATGGAAATCGGCGGCAAGACGATCCGTAAAGGGCAGCGCCTCTATTGCATGTTGAATGCCGCCAACCGCGACCCGCGCCAATTCGACGATCCGGACGGACTGAATTTAGGCCGGGCGAACAACCGCCACATCGCGTTTGGATACGGTATTCATTTTTGTGTCGGTGCACCGCTCGCTCGCATGGAAGGCCGTTTCGCCCTCGCCGCCATGATGAAACGCATGACGGAGATTGAGCTCAGCGACAATCCGCCGGTGTGGCGAGACTCATTGGTATTGCGGGGACTGTCGTCCCTGCCGATCCGCTTTAAGGCTGCTTGATCCACGATAGGCCTGGGTCAGTTTCGTTACTAGATTATCGACCCTGGAATGTAGGGAGATTACGTAGTGCTAAGCCGTGACGAGAACGACCTGCTGACACAAACAAGTTCCGGCACTCCGATGGGCGATTACATGCGCCGGTTTTGGATGCCTGTCATGCTCTCGAAAGAGCTTGGAGAGCCCGACAGCGCGCCGGTGCGCGTACGCCTGCTCGGCGAAGACCTGATCGCCTTTCGCGATACGGAAGGCCGAGTCGGCTTGGTGGACCGGTACTGCCCGCATCGCCGCGCAAATCTGTTCTTTGGGCGTAACGAAGATTGCGGTATCCGCTGCATTTATCACGGCTGGAAGTTCGATGTTGATGGGAATTGCATCGATCTTCCTTCCGAGCCACCCGAAAGTCGATTTCGTGAGAAAGTTCGGCTGACAGCATATCCCACGGCGATAAAGGGCGGCGTGCTTTGGGCGTATATGGGACCGGCCGAAAAGCGCGGCGAGGTGCCGGATTTCGGTTGGATGGATTTGCCGGAAAGTCATATTTATCGCTCACGCTGGATCCAACAATGTAATTACGCACAGGCGGTCGAGGGCGAAATTGATTCCGCACATGTGAGTTTTCTTCACAGCCTCGTGGATACGAACGACACGAACAATGCGGCGCTGGCCGGGAGTTATTTCTCGAACGACACCGCGCCAAAATGGAAAGTGATTGAGCGGGATCACGGTATTATTCTAGGTGCGCGGCGGGTCGTCGAGAATGCCCGATATTATTGGCGCATGAATCAGTGGTACCATCCATTCTACACCATGATCGCACCCGTGCCGGGCGGACCCCGTGCCTTTCGCATGTGGGTGCCGATAGATGATGAGAATATCAATATCATCTGCGTTTCATTCCGTATGGAACAGCCCGTATCGGCTGAGGAAGTAAAGGCGTGGCAGACTGGCCAGAACAGCCACGCTGATCGGGTGCCTGGGACTCTGATTCCGCGTCGCAACCGCGACAATGACTACCTCGTTGATCGCGAAGACCAGAGGCTGCGGACCTATAGCGGAATCGAGGGTGTCCGTGCCCAAGATATGGCAATGACGGAAGGAGCCGAGCGAATCGTCGACCGAACGCAAGAACATCTCGGCACGTCGGACACCGCCATTATAAAGATGCGCCGCCTCCTGATTGACGGCGCCAAAGCATTGCAGTGCGGGGTCGAACCTGTCGCAGCGCAAGGGAGTGATATTTACCGAGTACAGTCACATTCCGACGTGATCGACGGCACGGAAGATTTCGACGCCTATCCCGACATCATGGAAGCGATGGCGGTCAAACCGATGGCACGCTCTGCCGCCAAATAGACATTTTCGCATACATAACCGTGCCGGAACACTGACGAAAACCTCACACCTGCGGCAACTCCGCGACAGCCTCACGCATCTTCTCTATGTGTTGTTCTTTCTCGAGTCCGCCGCCCAGCGTGCGCAGGCAAATGTGGGTGAGACCCAAATCGCGCCAACCGGCGATCCGGCTTTTCCACTCCGCCTCGCGCGGACCGACCACGGCCACACCTGCCTCGACGCCCAAGCTCTTCGGGTCTCGGCCCGCTGCCTCCGCCTCTCGGTGAATATCGTCGCGCAGTTCCGAGAACTCTTCCGGCGAGCAAAGATTGAACCAGCCATCAGCCTGACGGCCGATACGGCGACGGACGCGGTCGACCGGAACACCAGCGGCACCAATCCACATCGGGATCGGGCGCTGTGTCGGCAACGGATTAATCCCGGCCCTTTCGAGCTTGTGAAATTTGCCATCGAAGTCGACCATTTCTTCCGTCCAGAGCCGGCGCAGCAGCTCCATCTGTTCCTCGCAGCGGGCGCCGCGAGTATTAAAATCCGCTCCCAACGCCGCGGACTCCTCCGGATGTTTCCCGACTCCAATCCCGAGGCGCAGGCGACCGCCGGACAGGTTATCGAGGGTCGCTGCTTGTTTGGCGACCAACACAGTCGGGCGCGCCGGCAGAATAACGACGGAAGGCACCAGTTCAATCTTCGACGTCACAGCCGCGATATAGGTCATCATCGTCATGGATTCGTGCAACGGCCCACTGCCCGCGCGGTAGACCTGCTCCGGCACCCGCAGATGGGTAAGGCCAAGATTCTCGGCTTCCTGGGCAAAAGCAACGATAAGGTCGAGGTCTTCCCCCAATTCCCGAACCGGGAGTGAAATTCCAATACGCATTTTATCTCCTTCTAGATCGCGATGGCGCCGTCACCGCGCCTCGCACGGGGTTTGGTGTTGGCACCTGCAAGCATTTCCTCCGCCGTCCAGCCGACCTGCCCGTGCCGTCCGTTTCCGTAGCGGATCAGTGCATCGTCGACGAACGGTCGAATGGCGTCCGGCATATCGAGCCAGATACGCATCAGCACCCGCTTGCGCTCTTCCTCCGCAACGATCGCGTGGGCGGCCCGCCCGTGTAGTGTCGTGTAATTATTGCAGAATTGTATATCGCCTTTACCAAACGGAAACTCGAGGCACACCTCGAATGCGATCTCATCGAACAGGTCAAAGATTTCATTCTCTTCATCAGTAATTGGCTGGCCTCTTCGCTCTGCGGCATTGTTGATCCAATTGCGATTATACTGACACGATACGGCCCCGCCCTTACGGCTGAACACCGGCACCTTATAGCCAGACGTCGGCGTCTCGTGTGGCGCGTGTTCATCCATACGGTCCCACTCAAACCCTTCGCAGAGTCGGGACAAAGCGTCCGGACGGCGGCGCAATATCTCATTATAGATGGCAACAGAGCTAGCGACACGGCTCGGCGGATCGTCGGGTGCCTGCTGCACGCAAAGCAGCGAGACAATATCCGTAAGATCTATATGGAGTTTCGATTCCTTGGGAAATCCAACACCGCGCCGCCCCTGGCTCGGTCGCAATTTCCCGTCCGTCACATAGTGAATGAATGTAGCATCCCCATTCTGGGTCAGACCGGTGCCAATATGACTGCACAGGCCCCAATACATCCGCTCGACCTCCTCGTATGAAAACCCATCGACCGGAAATCCTCGGATCAAGGCAAAGCCACGCCCATCGCGAAGGTCGTTCGAGAGTTCCGCCAATCGGCCCGACAATCCCGGCAATGCGAAATCCGCTTTGTCGATATATTCGAGGCGTTTGTCCTTCACTTGGGTTAAGGCCGAGGTCAGCTCATTGCAATCGTGCGGCTCCAGCACGTACTCCCAGCGTCGTTCGGTCTGCAAGCCGTCGCCGGTCCAAACGTTGGGGCCATCGATCAGGTCCGTATGGATGTCGCTCATCGTTCCACTCCGCAATAGGTCCGCACAGAATGACATAGGCCGGTATCCGACGGAAAGCCCGTGGTGACATTCCGTACCGCTCGACTATTTGAGTTAAAAACGGAGGATGACATGAGCGACGACAGACTACTTTTCGAGGCGTCCGACGGCGTCGCGGTCCTGACACTGAACCGGCCTGAAGTGATGAACGCGTTCGAGGACGGAATGCGGGAAGCGCTGTTCGATCAACTAGACGCGTGCGCCACCGATCCCAGTATACGCGCGGTCGTGATTACCGGTGCCGGTAAAGCGTTCTGCGCCGGCGGCGATATCGCTAGCATGGCAAAGCTGCAAGAAGACAACGACGTCTCCATTGTCGAGACGCGAATGAACATCGCGGGCCAGGTCATCCAACAAATTCGGCGTATGCCGCAGCCGGTACTAGCGGCAATCAATGGCGCGGCGGCCGGTGGCGGTATGAACCTGGCGCTCGCGTGCGATCTGCGGATCGCCAGCGACCGCGCGATCTTCGCAGAAAGTTTCGTTAAGATCGGCTTGGTCCCCGATTGGGGCGGTTTTGATTTCCTCACCAAACTCGTCGGCACTTCGAAGGCGATGGAGTTGATGATGCTGGGCGACCGTATCGACGCGACGGAGGCGCACCGTCTCGGCCTCGTCAATCGCGTTGTCCCCGATGCGGAGTTCCGTGACGAAGCCGCTAAACTGGCGCGACGTCTGGCCGATGGTCCGCCGGAAACTCTGGCGGCCATCAAGGAAGGCGTCTATCGCGGTGTGGACTCTTCACTGCCTGAGACATTGTCGTATGAGTACAAGACTCAGCGTCGATTGTTCCTACGCGACGACGCGCGAGAAGGCATGAAAGCGTTCCTGGAAAAACGCCCAGCAGTCTATGAGAATAGGGACTAACGCCCCTCCTGTCATTTCGGAGCGCTGACGTGGCCGGAATGACGACGGGGCGGCCCTAGTCGGCGATCTCGAGCTCCATCAATGGCACATGTTGTTGGGCACCATAGATATCGGTGTCTCCCGGTGAACCGGACGGGATTTTGCGCGGCAAGGTGATCTTGATTGCGTAGGCCACGTCCATTGGAATAATCGCGACTTCGTTATCCGTGACCCCGTAAAGCGGGCTTAGCGCGCGCGGGGATAATACGCCGCTATCGCGGACTTTCTCATATGTCGCCTGATCTTCGAACATGATGTCGAGGGTTAACATCAGCGCTCCCGCGTTCTTCGAGCGAATGACTTTGGCTATGTCCCGTAATTTCGCCATCAGAGTGCCTCCATCTCCATGCGCACCGCTTCCAGCGGATGATCGCATTCCATTACGTGCCAAACACTGAACTCATAGACTTGGCCGACCGGCATGTCGGACGGCGAAAAGGGGATCGCCATGTTGCCGGAAATACACATTCGGCCTTCGAAATCGCCATGCAGCAGGAGGTAGCGGATTTTAGCGCAGACGGCCTTAGAGATTTCCTCCGTTTCGCCAATCACGTCGACCAACAGGCCAAGCTCATGCGCCGCCATCTCCTTCACGGGCTCGATGACACCCATGGTCGCATTCTTGCCGTAGATATGGATGTTGATCTGAAAGGTCGAGGGATCGATGCCAAGTTGACCCGCCTCGAATGTCGCCCTCTCTTTGCAGTGCTCGATATAGCTCTCGATCTGGCCAATCAGGATAGGGTCACGTGTGCCCGCCATCGAGACCGTACGGAATCCGAGCGAGCGCACCCCCTCGAGCTTTACGGTGTAGACGTTCGCCGGCTCGAATCGGCTACCGCTCACCTTGACGGTACGGTCGTCGATCTGAGCGAAAGCGGCGTGCGTCGTGTCGACGAGGCCGGTCGGCTCTTTCAGGTGATAGGGACTCGGGTTCTCGTAGAGCGTATGGGCGGCAACTCGGGTTCGTGTCACGCGCTTATCGGGATGCCCTGGTTCGACAGTGAAGTGATCGTCGTAGAGCGTGCCGATGACGCCATCACCGCCGAGGCGGGGCTCAGCGACTTGAGCGCCGCATTCGATGATCTTGCCAAGATGCCAAGCGAGTCCTGGGTTGGCGCCCCGCATCAGCGGGATTGCGGCGTAAATCGCTGCGTCGCTCGCCCGCCCGGCGATCACCACATCGGCGCCGTCCTCAAGTGCTTTCTGGAACGGCTCAGGGCCCATCATTGCGACGACGCGGTGCGAGTTATCGATTTCTTCCTCGGTGAGCTCGGCGATCGGACCAAGCGGCGCGATCTTGCCGGCCTTAACCTTTGCCTTCAGCGAGTCTTTCGACTGCTCGCTCCGAATTACCGCGACTTTCGGATGGAGGCCATTTTCGGTCGCAATCTCGCGCACGATCTCCATCAGCCAGTCGACATGCGGATCGCCGCCGCCCCCTCCCGCTGAGCCGATGAATACCGGGACACCCTTCTTCGCTCCGCCCACCATCATCAAGGACAAATCCCGCTTTGCCGCGGGCCGCGACACGAACGCCTGACCCGCACCAAGATAGTACGGACCCGGATCCATTGAGCCCGCATCAGCCGCGATCAAGTCCAGTTCCATTTCGAGCGCGCGCTCGATCGATTCATCGGCATAGCCGTATCCGAGCATCCCCGTCGCCGCAAACATCCGTATCGGTTTCATAAGCGTTCTCCCACGCATCGTTGGGTTCGGTGTGACTCTATTAGTTACACCGGATTTTGCGTTAGACCACAGTGCCATCGCCGCCACCGCTGGGCCGCGTTAGAGAAGGATAAGACTATTCTAACGGCATACCCAATGACCAAAGGCGCTAAGGCCTTTCTGTTCCTAATCCTGGGGGCGCTCCAGGACCTGGCGCCGATCATTCTGGTCATTGCGTTCTTTCAACTTGTCGTCTTGCAGCAGCCGATCCCGAATCTCGACGGGATTTTGGTTGGCTTGGTGCTGGTGCTGCTGGGTCTCATATTTTTTATTTAAGGTCTGCAGATGGGGCTGTTTCCCATAGGCGAGAATATGGCGGGCGCCTTGACCCGGAAGGGCAGTTTGTTCTGGCTGCTCGCCTTTGCCTTCCTTTTAGGATTCGGGACGACGGCGGAAGATGGATTCCTGGCGCCTGACGCCGAATCGAAAGCGGATTACGCCTTCGCCTCCGCATGACCATGGCTTTCTCCGTCGGCGTCGCAATCCTGCTCGGCGTGTTCCGTATCTTGAAGGGTTGGCCAATTCATTACCTGATCATTGGCGGATACCAGCTGGTCGTGTTGCTAACTTTCGCCGCACCACCGGAGATTGTCGGGGTCGCATATGATTCTGGCGGGGTCACAACCTCGACCGTAACGATTCCGCTGGTAACGGCACTTGGCCTAGGCTTGGCGTCGACCATACCGGGCCAAAACATGGTAATTGACGGTTTCGGACTGATCACGTTCGCCAGCCTGTTCCCGATTATATCGGTGCTGGCTTGCGCGCAAATTTCAACACGGCGGCGACAACGGTCGCTAAAGCGGGAGAAAGGAGAGAGATGAGACTTAAATTGATCATGGCTTTGGTTGATGACCACCACACAGAGAACATCTTAGCGGCGGCACGCGAAGCAGGCGCAACCGGAGCTACGATCGTGACCAGCGCGCGCGGTGAAGGTTTGAAGCCCGAGAAAACGTTTCTCGGACTGGAAATCGCCGGCCACCGGGACCTCCTCATGTTCCTGGTTGTCGAGCAGCTGAGCCGCGAGATATTGGAAACCATTGCACTGGCCGGTGAATTCGACGAAAAACCGGGAAGTCGGATCGCCTTTCAAATCGCGATCGAGGACGCGGTCGGGCTGCAATCGCAACTCGAAGTCTTGAAGGAAGAGATCGTGGAACAGCTATGAAGAACGAACCAAAAATTAAAGTCCCAGAATTCATGACGTCCAATGTCCAGACCATCAACCAGATGGCTCCCGCGCGCGAAGCCATGAACGAAATGAAGGAATACGGCTCCAGCTCGTTGATCGTCGGCCGCCATGACGAAGATGACGAATACGGTGTTATCGCCATTACCGATATCGCCGATCTGGTGGTGGCGAAGAACCTGTCATTCGATCGGGTGAACGTATACGAAATCATGCGGAAGCCCGTCCTGACTTTGCATCCCGGAACCGATATCCGACACGCTATCAATATCATAAACCGGTTTAAAATCTCGCGCGCAGTGGTATTGGACGACGCTCGGACGTTGCTCGGTATTGTGACGCTGCGCGATATGGTCCTGCGCTATGCTGTCGCATGAGAAGGTGGAGAATAAGATATATTAGCTCTTGACGACATTCCCCTGGGCCAACCGACGAAGCATGAGAAATGGGTCGCACATTTTGCGCCAACTTGTTCAAAAATAAGCATTCTTAAAGCTGCGACTCGTGCGAGTTGTGCACAGTAACCGAGTCGTCTCCCGAGTCGTCCAGTCCCTTCGGCCAAACAAAGAAAGTTAACAAAGAGTTAAAGTGAATTTCAACAATAATACAATGAAATCAATGCATTG
>CAXAGK010000031.1:0-17073 GCA_963968305.1 uncultured Rickettsiales bacterium
GAGCCGTCCACATGGGTGATTGCGGGAAGCTTGTCTCCGCGCACTTCGGCGGTGAACAGCATATAGGGCGACGGCATCGGGCAGCCGGTGAACCAGTCTTCTGCCTTCTCTGCCAAGACGAGCGGGGCGAAGGGGCGCCAAGGCTCACGTCCCTTGACCCGATTCACCCGCAGCCAATTCTCCGCCGAGCGGACATCCGCCAGGATTGAACGATGGCCGGGCGCGCGCGGTCCCGCCTCGCTCTTGCCTTCGAACCATCCTATAATCTTGTCGGCCAGTAAGTCATTCGCGGCGGCTTCGGCCGGATCATCCGGGATTTCAGAAGCAATCCCGTCCACTGCCAATGCCGCCGCTAGTACCTCATCTCCATAGGCGCCACCAAGATACGCGGTGGCGGGTGTATCGCTGGCGGCAATCGGATGATCCAATAAATTATGGTACAGGTGAAGAGACGCGCCGATCGCCAAACCACCATCGTCACAAGTCGGTTCGATGAAGACGTTCTCGAGCGGACCCTCGCGCCAGACCCTGCTATTGCTCGGACAATTGAGCGCGGTGCCGCCGGAGAGGCATAAATTTTTTGTCGTCACCCCACCTCCAGCCAGCATCTTTCCAAGACTGCGCACGGCAGCGAGATAGGTTTCCTCGAACAGCAACTGTGTCGAGGCCGCGATGTCGGCATTGATCGGCTCTGTGATGCGCGCCGCGTTGCCCAATGAAGACATGTCGTAGCCGAGACGTTCGCCTTCCTGTCGGCAATGCGCCGACCACGTCGTCCAAAGGTCGCTGCCGAAGCGCTCCAGGATGTCGGTCTCATTGCCGACGAACCGCGTATCGAAAAAGACGGGGTCTCCGTAAGGCGCCAATCCCATAAGTTTCCCCGCGCCATTAACCAAGCCCAAGCCCACCATATCGGCCACAAAATTATAGGACATTTCTAATGTCAGATGGTTTGGTGAGATCGGCCAGAGACGATGACCGTCGCCATATAAGTAGAGACCGCTGTGATAGCTGGTCCCGGAGAAGAAGCCGTCATGGGTGAGCACGGCCGCGCTGTCGAAGCCTGAGCGGTAATAACAGGCCGCGCCGTGGGCCATATGATGCTGCACGAAACAGGCAGGCAATTCCCGGTCACGCCAACGCACAGTCACCGGTAAATGAAATCCATGGCGCAAATTGTCGAGGCATTGAGCCGGCTGGTGAGCCAATCCATCGAGACCGAACTCGGAAATCCAATCGGGGGCGGCGGCGTAATTGTCGAGCCAACCAACCGTATTGAACGATTCCCAATCGAGCGTGGTCCCTTCGGGAAAGACACTGCAGAATAGCGTTGTACCGAAATCGTCGTCAATGCGGGCCTCACGGAGAATCGCTGCCGCGCCGAAATCTGATCCGGGGTTAACTTTACCCGCTGCGAGATTACCGAGAGCGTTGTGTCGTCGGGGTGCGGGGTGAGTAGAATATCGAAACTATCAATGAGACCGGTCAGAAGCTCGACGCTTTGCGCCGATGTGATGGCGACGAAATCGATATCGCTATGGCTGAGACCCCCATCGCTCAGAGCCCGGTCAAATTCGGCGTCGCCAACACCCAGCGTATGCTTAGTCCGGTTAAGTCTTTCGCGCGGCGCAACCGGCGACGGCACCGTCCCGCAGGACGCAGGCGGCACAGTCGTGTCCGAAATTCAAGCCGAGAATATTCGTATGGTCGTTCATGATTGCCTCGACGAGGGTAGCAAATTGACGGCGCCGAGGTGTAACAAAACATTATAACGGTGTGAAATCTGGCGTCAGCGCGGCGCTAGCACCATGACCATTTGCCGGCCTTCCATCGATGGGAACTGTTCGACCTTAGCGAGTTCGAGCGTATCGCTTTTTACCCGTTCGAGGATGGCTGTTCCCAACTCCTGATGGCGCAATTCGCGGCCGCGGAAGCGCAGCGTCACTTTCACCTTGTCGCCTTCTTCCAGGAACTTGAACATCGAGCGCATCTTCACGCCGTAGTCGTGATCATCGATATTCGGACGGAATTTGATTTCCTTGACCTCGATTGTCTTCTGCTTTTTGCGGGCTTCGTTCTTTCGTTTTTGCTCTTCGTATTTGAACTTGCCGTGATCGAGAATCTTACAAACTGGTGGATTGGCGTTCGGCGATAGCTCCAATAAATCCAGACCGGCATCTCGCGCAAGCGTCAGAGCGTCGCCGATTGTCACTACCCCGTGATTTTCCCCATGCTCATCGATTAGGCGAACCTTCGCTAAATCGATATCTTCGTTAACGCGCGGACCCTTTTTCTCTGGCGGTGCGTTTACAGGTCTTCTGGCGATCGACGCCTCCTCTTCCTTATGAACCTTGGCTTAGCGGTCTAGGCTCCCTGATGCCTGCCGGTCTCCAATTTAGATGGCCGGACTCGCCGCTTCTTGCAAGAGTGTATGAATCGCGTCATCCAGCGCAAGGATTTCTTGATTCTTTCCGCCTAGCCGTCTGAGTGCGACCGTCCGTTCTTCCGCCTCGCGTTTACCGATGACCATGATCACTGGGACTTTGGCCAGACTGTGTTCGCGGACCTTGTAGTTAATTTTTTCGTTTCGAACATCGGCTTCGACCCGGAGTCCGGCGGCCCGGCAAGCGTTGAGCACGTCCACAGCGTAGTCGTCAGCGTCGCTGGTAATGGTCGCAACAACCGCCTGTTGCGGCGCCAGCCACAGCGGCATCCGCCCGGCGTAGTGTTCGATCAACACGCCGAGGAACCGCTCGAACGATCCTAGTATCGCGCGGTGCAGCATAACCGGGCGATGCTTATCACCATCCTCGCCGACATAGTTGGCGTCGAGGCGTTCCGGCAGCACGAAATCGACCTGCAAGGTGCCGCATTGCCAATCCCGGCCGATGGCGTCACGCAGCACGAACTCCAGTTTCGGGCCATAGAATGCTCCCTCGCCCGGATTCATCTCCATATCGACGCCCGCGGCTTTGGTAGCATCCAACAACGCACTCTCGGCTTGATCCCAAACCGAATCCTCGCCCGCGCGGACTTCCGGCCGATCGGAAAATTTGATGACGAATTCCTCGAACCCGAAATCTCGATAGATGGAGGAAAGCAGGTCAATGAATTCCTTGGTTTCGTCCTCAATCTGCTCTTCCGTGCAGAAGATGTGCGCGTCGTCTTGGGTGAAGGCCCGCACCCGCATCAACCCGTGCAATGCGCCGGACGGCTCGTTGCGGTGGCAGGAACCGAATTCCGCCATGCGCAGTGGCAGGTCACGATAGCTCTTGGTCCCCTGCTTAAATATTTGTACATGGCCGGGACAGTTCATCGGCTTGAGGGCCAATACCTTGTCGCCTTCATCTTCCGCCGTGAACATATTCTCGCGGAATTTCTCCCAGTGACCCGAGCGTTCCCAAAGGGCACGGTCGATCAGTTGCGGGGTTTTAACCTCGACATATTCGGCGGCTTCTAAGCGGTTCCGCATGTATGTCTCCACCGCGCGATACATGGTCCAGCCCTTCGGGTGCCAGAAGACACTGCCGACCGCTTCTTCCTGGATATGGAACATGTCCATTTCCCGGCCAAGGCGTCGGTGATCGCGTTTTTCGGCTTCTTCCAGGCGATGGAGATAAGCCTTCAATTCTTTCTCGCTGCGCCAACAGGTGCCGTAAATTCGCTGTAGTTGTGGGTTTTTGGCGTCACCGCGCCAATAAGCGCCGGCGAGTTTCAGCAGCTTGAATGCCTTACCGAGTTTTCCTGTCGATGGCAGATGCGGCCCGGTACAGAGGTCGAGCCAGTCGCCCTGTCGGTAGATTGAAATATCCGCGGAGGCATCGATGGTGCCGATATGTTCCGCCTTGAAGGCTTCGCCGGCGTCGCTGAAATGTTTGATCGCCGCGTCGCGGTCCCAGATTTCCCGGATGATTTCCTCGTCGCGGTCGACGATTTTCTGCATCTGTTTTTCCATGGCCTCGAAATCGTCCGGCGTGAACGGCTCTTCGCGATGGAAGTCGTAATAGAAGCCGTCCTCGATCGATGGGCCGAAGGTAATTTGTGTGTCCGGAAATAATTCCTGCACGGCTTCGGCGAAGATATGCGCGGCGTCGTGGCGCAATAAGTCCAATGCGTCCGCATGATCGCGGGTGACGATTTCGACACGCGCATCCGCTTCGATGGTCCGCGATAGATCGCGCAAATCGCCGTCGACTTTGACGGCGAGCGCCGCCTTCGCAAGTCCGGGGCCGATATCGGCCGCCAAGCCCGCGCCGGTGACCGGCCCGTCGAAATTGCGGACGCTGCCGTCCGGAAGTGTGATCGCTACCATATTCATATCCCTCAAACTCTTCGCAATTGCGAAGAGCGCCCGTGTTTAACGCAAGGTTAGTTGGGCTTCAACCTCTTCGACGCCGACATCGGCCAAGTTTGGTTTCCGTAAAATCCTCACATCCGGCCCGCGTTGCGCGCAAAGCGCCGGGTCGGAGGCCGATGAATACAATACCAAGGACGGGCAACCGGTCGCCGCGATCAAATGCATGGGGCCGGTATCATTGCCGACCGCCCCTGCCGCGCGCCGCGCCAATCCGGCGATTTCCATCAAATTGGTCCCGCCGGTCAGATCGATTGCACCAGGACAAGCGGCGTGAATGGCGGCAGTGACATCACGTTCCGCCTCCGTGCCGAGAAGAACAGGTGTCAGGTCTTGTTCGATCAGACTCCGCGCTAAATCCGCATAGTGCGGCCAGCGTTTGTCCGGGCGATGCGCCGCCCCGCCGGGTGCTATCAGAATGAATCGGTCCGGCACGGGGATCCGGCTGGTATCGGTATCGAGCCAATCAAGATTGGGTGTTGGAATATTTTTGACCCCCGCTACGGACAATTGCTCAGCCTGGCGCTCGATTGTGTGCATGTCGTCACGCGCGGGATTGGCGTGTGGGTGTGAACATCCGTTTGCGATACCCGACCATTCGGGCCTCGGACGACGGAATAGTTTGAGATAACGGCTCGACCGACCGGAGGTCTGCAAATCGTAGACACGCACCGGATCAAGGCTCCGCATCCAGTTTCGCAAGGCGCGGGTTTTGCCGAACTGCCACCATTCGGGTCGCCCATCGCTATGAACCTCGTCGAAACAGCCGGATGCCTTGGCGATCGGCACGAAGGGCGAGGTCGTCAGCAGGACAATGTGGTTCGCCGCGTTATGGTGTCGGATCGCCGCGAACGGCCCCAGCGCTTGGATGAAATCTCCAAGCGCGCCGAACTTAATGACTAAAGTGGTACGCTCTTCGGTCACGCGGCGACGTTCTCCGAAACGCCTCCGGCGGCGGCAACGCGCTCGTTGAGGATTTCCCGGTACACGCCCAAGGTTTCAGAACACATCTTGTCCTTGCTAAAATTCTCCTGGGCGTTGCGGATCGCCTCGTCCGCGATTCGGTGACGGTGTTCCTCGTCCAACCGGATGACATGTGCGATTCGCTCCGACAGCATGCGAATGTCGCCCGGCGGAAACAGCCAGCCGGTAGTGCCGTGGCGGACGATTTCGCGGCTGGCTCCATGATCCGAGGCGATGATCGGTCGGCCCATAGCTTGCGCTTCAACCATCACTCGGCCGAAGCCCTCCGGGTCGGTCGAGGCAGAGACAACCACATCCGCCAGCATATAGGCGGCGGGCATATCGCGACAATCGCCGACGATGTGGACGACACTTTCGACGTCGAGTCGTCGCGACAATTCTTCAAGGGAGCGGCGATATCCGGTCCTGCCCTGGTCGCTACCGACAAGAAGGCAGCGGATTTGCTTATGACCGAGGCGCGCCAGAGCCTCGATCAGAATGCTTTGGCCTTTCCATCCCGTGAGCCGTCCCGGTAATAGGACGACCGGCACGCCGTCGGGAAGCCGCCATTGCCGCGACAATTGGATAACCCTTTCGGCGCTGACTTTCAGCGGATCAAAGCGCTCCAGATCTATACCCCGGTGGATCACTTTGATTCGGCCGGGGTTGACGTCGTAGTTGCCGGTGATGTGCTCTTTGAGCGCGTTGGAGATCGCGATCACCCGCTCGCCCTTGGCCATGACGCTGTTGTACCAGCGTTTTGGCGGTGTCGAGAAGTTATAGGTGGCGTGAAACGTGGTGACGAAACGAATGTTTGACTGGCGAGCCGCGGCAATGGCGCTGTGCGCCGGAGCGCGGCTGCGCGCGTGGAGCAGGTTGACTCCCTCGGCGGCGATCAATTCCTTTAAGCGGGCAATGTTGCGGCGCATGACATATGGATTCTTGGAATGCAGCGGCAGTTCGATGTGCCTGGCGCCGGTGCGCTCCAACTCATGCACCATCGATCCTCCGGAGGAAGCGACGAGCGGCCGCCATCCCGCGGCCTTGATGGCGCCGGCGATATCGATTGTCCCACGCTCGACGCCGCCGGTCTCCAGGGCCGGTAGGACCTGCAAGATAGTAGGTTCTCTTGTGGTCTCCCATGCGGGCGACGTGATACGATCTGGATCCGTGCTCATACTATAATTCGGCTGTGGAAGTTTGCCCGCTAATCCCTCGATATTAACACGCCCCAGCGGCGCGACAATCGCTTACCATCATTTGCCGGGCGATAGGCCCGGCGTGATCTTTTGCACGGGGTTCAAATCAGACATGACCGGGGGCAAGGCGCTTGCCTTGGAAAGCTGGTGCACCGGGGCCGGGCGGCAATTCACGCGGTTCGACTATCAAGGGCATGGAGCCTCTTCCGGCAAATTCAAAGATGGGACCATCGGTGAATGGAAATCCGACGCCGTAGCGGTTTTGGATGAGGTAACCTCGGGTCCGCAAATCGTCGTTGGTTCGTCCATGGGCGGATGGATAGCCTTTTTGCTGGCGGTGGCGCGGACGGAGCGGATTGCGGGAATTGTCGGTATTGCTCCCGCTGTCGACTTCACACAAGCGCTACTCTGGCCGCGCATGACCGACGAGGCGCGCCGACAAATTGAGGAGGAAGGGGTGTGGTACCGGCCTTCGGAATACGATCCGGAGCCCTATCCGATCACCAGAACTCTCATTGAAGAAGGCCGCAACAATCTGTTGATGCCGGGCCCGATTCCCTTTCACGGTCCGGTACGTTTGATCCATGGCATGCTCGATGAGGCGGTGCCGTGGGAACATTCCTTGAAAATCGCCGACGCCGTCGCTTCCGATGATGTCGAACTTTCCTTCATCAAGGATGGGGAACATCGGCTGTCGCGGGACAGCGATTTGAATCGATTGATTTCCGCCGTGCAAAATGTGATCGAGCGGGTTTAGGACATATGGCGAATTCAACGCAGGAAAGCGACCTTCATGTATTGCGCGCCACCATCGAATTGCTTGGACGTGGAGATCTGCCGGTACCGCAAAAACTCGACTCTCTCTTTGAAATCTCCTTTGCGCGGCGCCTATCCGCGGTCACGCAGCGGATCGTTCCTGCTTTGGGAGAGACGGTCGCGGAAGGACCGTTCGCTGGAATGGTTTACGGAAAGGACATTGCTGAAGGGTGTACGGTTCCGAAGTTGCTCGGGTGCTACGAACAAGAGCTGCATTCCGCGTTGAACCGGGCAATCGAGACGGATTATGGCGCGATTCTCAACATTGGATGCGCGGAGGGATATTATGCCGTCGGACTCGCGCGGGTTTTACCGACTGCCCATGTGTTCGCCTGGGATATCGATCCGGCAGCGCGGGAGAAGACACTCCGCAATGCCTCCGCGAATGGAGTCGCCGATAGAATCACAGTGGAAGGCGCATTCGATGCAGCGCAGTTCGGCACCTATTGTGGGCAAAAAACCCTCGTAATCTGCGATATCGAGGGTGCCGAGTTTAACCTGCTTGATCCGGCCCAGTCACCAGCATTGGCTGTGTTCGATTTAATCGTCGAGCTCCACCCCAATGAAGACAGAAGTGTTGGTGAGTTCACGGCACGATTCGAGGCCACCCACGATGTGGAGACCGTCCAGCCCGAAGCGCGAGATCCAGGGCGGTTTGCGGCTCTCACCGCGTTGCCAATGCTCGACCGAATGTTTGCTCTCGTCGAACGTTTAGAGGCGACGCCATGGGCTGTATTGCGGTCCAAATTCGCTATTTCGTGAAGACATTCCGCAGAAATAGACGTATCCGCTTGACGGCTTTGCCGCGCGCGATTGGGTCGCTTCCAATCCGGACCCGCCGTCCGTTACTGACTGAAATCGTCCGCCGCTTCGATGTCGGGTGATCAAAAGAGTGCACGGCACCCTGATAACTTTCCGCCGTCATCTTCGCGCCGCCCGTCGCATTCGCCGTCTCGACCAGCTCGCGGCATGGCTTGGGTAGGGTCCAGTTATCATAGGCGCCCAATTGTAGGAGTGTAGGCACGGCCGCCGTGTAACGTGGCTGCCGTTTGCGAAGGGTGATGCAACCTGGGTAGAAACCAAAAGCGGCGCGAAAATCATGGGTGAGGGGTTTCGGGCGTTGTGGCGCGCCCGCGAAGACAGTCCACAACATCGACATCGCGCCGTTCGACCAGCCGCCCAACACGACCTTGTCCGGTGCGACAAAGGGCTGCGATTGCAGCCATTGTAGGGCGCCGTACGCGTCGTGAGGCCGCTCGCGATTGGGCTCGATGGGGCGGTCCGACAATGAGATCTTGCAGATCGAGCGATGCCCGCGTTCGGTAAAACTATCGAGCAGCAACACGACATAACCTTCTGCCAGGAAGATATCGCGCCACGCGGTCTCGCGTGACTTGAGGCGCCCATACTTTTTGGTTAATAGACCCGAGCACCCGTGCATCATCAGGACCGCTGGGCGCGCTTCCTGCGTTGGCGGGCGATACAAATATCCGGAAATCATTGTGCCATCGCCACTGCTAATTGCGATCTTGTTGGGTAATAAGGCGGGATCGACGGGTAGATCGGTATCGATCCAAACCGGAGACGCGCAGCCCACCAGAACACCGCAAAGTAGAAGGGTGCGCCAAAGGCTCATGCCAGTAGTCCTCGCAGGCCTTCCCGGTAGGTCGGCCATGCGAGGCGTACCCCAAGCTCTTCCCTTATGCGACTGTTCGAGACGCGTTTGTTATCGCGGTAAAAGCTCTGCGCCATCGGCGAAAGTTCCGCTGTGTCGAATGAAATCTTGGGCGGCGCATCGACGCCGAGTAGATCGCAAGCATAGGCGATGACGTCCTGCGGTGGGGCCGCTTCCTCGTCGCAGAGGTTGTAGGCCTGTCCTGGATTGGGGCGGGCGATGGAAGCGGCGAGTGTAGCGGTAATGTCGTCGACATGGATTCGGCTAAAAACCTGCCCCGGTTTGACGAGGCGGCGAGCGCGGCTTTGCCGGACGGTGTCGAGGGCGCTGCGGCCGGGACCATAGATGCCGGCGAGACGAAACAGATGGGTGGGCACGGCATCGTCGCGCCAAAGCTTCAACCAGCCGTCTTCGGCATCGACCCGCCGCTGCCCTCTCGGCCCACTCGGTGTGCGCGCCGATCCTTCATCCACCCAATCGCCCGCCCTGTCGCCATAGACGCCGGTTGTCGATAAATAGCCGAGCCAAACGAGGCCGGAGAGAGCGGCGATATCGTCCGCGTGTTGGCGGAGGACGGGATCACCGGCGGGTCCTGGCGGGACCGAATCGATGATATGAGTGGCGTCGCTCAGGAGGTCTGCCGCGTTTGCGAGTGGGGCTTCGCCCTCGAAGATATGGACGTCCCAACCGCGTGCCTTCAAACGGTCTCTCGCTTCGGGAGAGCGCACGGTGCCGGAAACCCGCCATTCGTCCGTCGGTAGACTTGCGGCGAAGTTTTCCACCGAGTATCCAAGGCCGAAGCAGAATAGATGCCGTGACGGTCGCTTCGTCATTTTGGGCCCAGCGTTTGTTATTGTTCCTGCGAACGACTTATAGGGAGACCCTAATGCCGAGACAAGCGTGGCGCCGACGAGCTCTGGCGGCTGGTTTGATCGCATTGATCGCCATCTCAATGTCTCCGTCGGCCGGAGAGGCGGTGGGATTGCGGATTACCCGTGAATACGCCACTTGCATGCGGTTGGCCCGAGTCTCGCCTCCAGAGGGCTTCGAATCAGCGCTCGCGTGGGGCGATGCAGGTGGCGGTGCCGCCGCAAAGCATTGCGCGGCGGTGGCATTGTTCTCTCTTGGGCAATATAGCGAGGCCGCCGAACGCTTCGAGACGCTAGCCCAAACACTGCCGGACGAACCCGCGGTAAGGGCTAAGTTACTGGCGCAGTCAGGGCAGGCCTGGCATCGGGCCGGCAAAATCGACTTAGCGTTTGCTATGCATTCGGCGGCGCTGGAGCTCGCTCCGCGCGCGCCTGAAATTCGCGTCGATCGGGCGATGGTTCTGGCCGAGCGTGGGCAATATTGGAAAGCCATTGACGATTTGAACACGGCCTTGGAAGTCGACCGGAATCTGGTCGAAGCGCTGGTTTTGCGGGCGAGTGCATATCGATATGTGGATGTCTTGGACTTGGCCTACCAGGATGTCGCGCGGGCTTTGGAATTGTCGCCACAGTATCCCGAAGCCCTGCTAGAGCGCGGTATCATTTTCCGTCTACAAGGTCGCAATGAAGGCGCGCGGCAGGATTGGGTGGCCCTCATAAGACTCTATGAAGGAACACCCGCGGCCGATGTCGCGCAGCGAAATCTCGAAAAACTCGATGTAAATGTTAAAGAGTAGACTGACCCTAGTCTATGTGTTCGTCGTGGTCGTCGGTCTCCAGATCGGCCTTCAATGATTCGTAAACCAAACGCTCGTCTGCCTTCTGCTTCGCATTGCTGCCAGCCGAATGGTAATCCGTATCCGAACTGCGAACGGCGCGCATAAGGCGGTCAATTAAACGGTTCGATATGTTCTAGTGCTCTTGCCCAATTTGATACTGCTTCTGCTGCAGCTGAAGAACCCTAACACGCAAACCTGACCAAAAGATCAATGTCCGTACATTATTTAATTTATTTTTCGTCTATGGTCGGACCCACCCCTTTTACCCGAGTTTGGCGCATGCGGCGGCGGTACTTATCGGCATCGTAGCCGCTGCCGCGGTGGAGCAAACACCGATTGTCCCAAATCACCAAATCGGCAACCTTCCAAGCGTGTGAGTAGACATGCTCCGCCGCTGTCGCGCGGACGATCAAATCGTCGAGCAAATCGCGGCTTTTCTCGAAATCCCATCCTTCGATTTCCTTGGCATGGGAGCCCGCAAAGAAGTTTTTTGCGCCCGTACCCGGATTTTTTCGCACGAGTTTTTGCCGCACCGGCGGCAAGGAGGCTGCATGCGCCGGCGTTACTGCATCGGGTCCGACCTTGGAGCGCGAGAAGACATAATCGTGGATCGCCACCAAAGGGTCGATCGTCGATTTTGTATCCTCGGGAAGACGTTTGTACGACGCGCGTTCGCTCACGAATTCGGTTGCCCCACCCTCGTCCGGCACTTCATAGGCGCACATGATCGATACATAAGTTGGCACGTCGCGGAATGACGAATCCGAGTGCCACAAGTTGTTCCCAGTCTGAAAACGCGTCTTTTGGTGAGAATTTCCAAGGGTGCTGCCATCCGCCTGAACATTTCCAATGGTGCCAAAATACTCGACCACACCGTCCTGTCCGAGCTTCACGTGATTGGGCTCCGGCTCGCCAAGCAGCTGCGTAAATGCCAGTTGAAGATCGTCGTCGAGCGCTTGATCGGGAAAGCAAAGAAAAGAATATTCGTCGATTGCTCGTTGAATGTCGGCGACGGAATCGGCGGATATCGGCTCGCGTAGATCGATACCGGTTACTCGGGCGCCAAAGTCGGGGTGCAACGGTTCCACATTGGGTAAGCTCATCTGAGTCTCCTTCTATTTCGCGCCGTGTCCATAATTCAATATTGTGTCGACTTGTCTTCGACGACAGGGCTTAGAACTTATCGTTTTCGCGGTCCGGCTCCGCCGATCATCCAGGCTGGGCCGACGGCAACCAAAGCGACCAGGGCGATGACCAGAAAGGTGTCTTGAAAGCCAAGCGTGCTCGCCTGCGCTTGGATGACCTTCGAGAGGTAATCGAGCGCCCCACTAGTCTGAACTGTGTCTGACATGCCGAACTCGCTGAGCAATTTGCGAACGGAGCTCAGCAATTCAAAGGTCGTTTGGTTCGCCGATGTTTGGGTTGCGGTCAAGGCCTGTCCGTGGAATTGCGCACGGTGCTCGAAAAACGCGGTCAGCAAGGTGATGCCAAACCCGCCGCCAAGATTGCGGAAGAACGTGGCGCTGGACGCTCCGCGGGCGAGTTTCTCCGCAGGTACGGCTTTGAGCGCACCGGCACTCAATGCGGGAATGGCAAGACTGAGTCCGATTCGATTGATCGCCGTATAGCCGACCAGCGCCCAAAATCCGGTATTTACGTCAACGATGCTAATCAGCAAAAACCCAATGGCGAAGATCAACAAGCCGCCAGCAATCGGCACATGCGCGGAGACAGAATCCGTGATCCGTCCGGCCAACGGGAAGAATATCATCATGACCAAACCGCCCGGCGCCAGCAGCAAACCGGCGTCGGTGGCGCTGTAATTTTGGATCGTCTGCACGAATACGGGAATGAAATATCCCGACGCGAACAGGCCTGCGCCGAAGACGAACCCCGCCAACATGATCAGCGCGAATTGCCGGTCGCGGAACAAACTGAGATCGAGGAACGGATAGGGCGCCTTGGTCTCCCACCAGATGAAGATGCCCATCAAGGCGCTTCCACCGACCAATCGCAAGACGATAGCGTCTGAACTCCAGCCCCAGCGCTGGCCGTTCGACAGGCCGCTGAGGAGGACAAAGGTGGCGACGAATATCAGCACAAAACCCGTCCAATCGAAGGGCGGTAGGCGTCGCGCCAATTTTTTGGTCGGCATGAAAATGAGGCTCAATAACAAGGCCGGCAGGCAAAATGGCAGCGGCAGAAAGAATAAATAGCGCCAACTGATATTGTCGATGGCGAGCCCGCCGAGGATCGGCCCGAAGGTCGGCGCGAGGACCGTGCCTAGCCCGTAAAGCCCGACCGCCATGCCGCGCCTCTCAGGTGGAAAGACGCTGAAGATGGAAAACATCGCCAGCGGCTGGCCGACGCCGGTCGCCGCGCCCTGTAACACCCGGCCCAACACCAGAATATCGATATTGGGTGCGACGGCGCTCATCAATGAGCCGGCGGCGAAGACTAGCATGGTCAGGAAATAGGTGACCCGTTGCCCCAAAACTTCGATCAACCAGGAACTCAGCAGCATGGTCGTCGACATGGTGGCAAGGAACCCGGTCGCCATCCATTGAGCTTGATCGAGCCCGACCCCATAGGCGCCCATGACGGCGGGCACGGCGACATTCACCATCGATGTCGCGAACCCCATGGCGATGGCGCCAATCATGACTGTGAGCGTCACGAACCAGCGGTAGTTAGGCCCGTACCGCGCGAATAGACTGTCGATGGTGTCGACGTCGGTGGTCATGTTACTCCGGTCCCGCCGTGGGAATGGATCGGCGGGTTAGGGAAAGAAGTGATGTGCCGTCCGTCCGCGCCCAGGCCTAGACCGCACCGTGTTGGGCGGTGTGCCGCTATTTCCGGACGAACAAGAAATCGCCGCCATCATGGCTGGAATCGCGAACGTTGGAATATTCCGGTGTCTGCTTGGTATCTAGAATGACCGGCCTGCGGATGGCAGCAAACAATCGTGTCCCATCGATGATATCCGGATTATCAGAAAGCGCGTTGAGGAAGGCTCGTGCAAAAGGTGAATTGCCGCCACCCGCATTATCTTCCACCGGCTCCAACCTGCTGGAGACCATAGCGAAGCGCAAGCCGACGCTGGCGGAACGCGTTAGCGTGCCGGAATAACAGCAGTCGGGAACGACCATAACATGTTTCGCGGCAAGGGATTTGAGTGTGTCCGTGATGTTGGCGTTGGACAGCCATTTCGAACGCCGTCCCTTTTTGGCGTCGACCGGCAGCCGATAACCGCGGTCCGTGCTTTCGTCCAGCCACCCGTGTCCGGCGTAGTAGATCAACAAATTGTCTCGGAACTCGAGCGTCTCTAAATAGTCGTCGGAGGCATCGATGATATCGTCCCGGGTTGGGTCGAGCAGAAGTCGGACTTTGAAGCCGTATAAGGTTTCATGCTTGGCCGCGATAGATTTCGCATCGTTGATCGCGGTCTTGAGTTTCGGCAAATGCTTATACGCGTTCGCGCCGATCACGAGCGCATGGTAATTCCCGAATTGAATATCGGCGACGGCTTTGCTGGCGGTGGTCGGATTGGTTTTCCGTTCGATCAGGGAGCGCATTTGGTTTTCCGCGAGCCGCACAAACATGCCGCTTGGAAATTCTTTCAAATAGCGTTGAAAATCCGTCACTTGGTCAGAAAATTTGACCTCTTCCCACGCGGCAGAAACTTGTGCTGCGTCCGACATGCTGCGCGTTGTGACCTGTTGCGGTGCTGCTTCCAGCGGTTTCAAGGCGTGGGTGGTGCTGCCTTCAGGGTAAATGACGGATTCAAGTGACTGCTTTATCCTCTTTCCGTCCGCTTCGTCGCGACCGGTTGCTTTAATCGCAACCCTCTCGGATATGACGATGAGCCCGGCAACAGGATCGTACCAAGGGTGGTCTTGTATTTGGATTGGTCTATCGATCCGCCACCAGCTTGGAACAATTCCCCCGTTCCCGTCTCGACAACGGCTTAGGTCGCGTATCGAGCATCGTTTACATTGACGAAAGCGGTCTATTTGACTTCCAAGTCAATTTTCCATGCGCGCGGAGCACCGGACCACTCCTGTATTTCTATGAGAGGAACAGAGATCTTGTTCCCAACTTTAAGCGGCCAAAAATCTTTCAGAGCTGCGACCGCGGCATCGTCAAATTTTGCATTAAACGGTTTGTTTGTACTCGTTGTATATTGCCATTCGTCTTCACGCAGTAACATACCGTAAGGGGTAATCCAGTCGCGACCGCCGTTTAATTTGAGCACCATCTCCATATCGTCAGTCTTGGTGACGGTAAAGCTTTGTTGGCCGCACCAGGTCGTCGTTCCGACGGGCACGGGACAAAAGGTTGGCGGTTCAAGATCTGGTGTTTGAGCGGAGGCAGCTCCGGCCCAAATGCAAGCGAGGACCGCAAAAGAAATTTTTCTCATCATATTCATCAAACAACTTAACCTATGTCATAAAGTAACGATTCTCCGGCCGCGGCAAACCGAGATTCTCCCGCAGCGTAATGCCTTCGTATTCGGTTCGGAACAGTCCTCGCTTTTGTAGAATGGGCACCACCTGGTCGACGAAATCGTCAAGACCTTCCGGCAAATATGGGAACATGATGTTGAACCCGTCGCAGCCTCGCTCCATCAGCCATTCCTCCATCTGATCGGCGATGGTCTGGGGCGTACCGACCATAGCGAGTCCTGAATATCCACCGAGTCGCTGGGCCAGTTGGCGGACAGTGAGGTTCTCTTCCCGCGCTAGTTTGATGGCCCGCTCGCGTCCGCTCTGGCTGGTGTTCGTCTCCGGCACATCCGGGAGTGGGCCATCTGGGTCGAAGATGGAAGCATCGGTGCCAAGCGCGATGGAGAGGGCTGCGACCGAACTTTCGTAATGCACACCGCTGTCGAGCATTGCGCGTTTTTCTTGGGCTTCCTCGGTCGTATCGCCGACCACGACGAGACAACCCGGCAGAACTTTTAAGTGATCCGGGTCACGGCCGAGCTTCTCCATCCGGCCTTTCACGTCCGCGTAGAACGCCTGTCCGTCGGCAAGGGTTCGGGCTGATGCGAAAATAGCCTCCGCGGTCTCTGCTGCCAATTGCCGTCCAGCTTCCGATGCGCCCGCCTGCACGATCACCGGCCAGCCTTGGACCGGGCGGCCGATGTTCAACGGACCCCGGACCGAGAAATACTTCCCTTTATGATCCAGCGTGCGCATTTTCTCGGGGTCGAAGTAGACGCCGCTTTCAACATCGCGGATGAAGGCGTCGTCAGCCCAACTGTCCCAGAGGCCGGTGACCACATCGTAGAACTCGCGCGCTCGGCTATAGCGCTCATCATGTTCCATCTGCTCGTCGATTCCGAAGTTGAGAGACGCGTTCGGATTCGACGTGGTCACCACGTTCCAGGCGGCGCGGCCGCCGCTGATATGATCGAGAGACGCGAAGCGTCGCGCGACATGAAACGGCTCCTCGTATGTGGTGGAGCCGGTGGCGATAAGGCCCAAACGTTCGGTGACCGCGGCGAGTGCCGGCAATAACGTCATCGGTTCGAAAGAGGTCGCGGTGGCGCTCCGTTTTAACGCTTCCATCGGCATGTTGAGGACGGCGAGATGATCGGCCATGAAGAAGGCGTCGAACTTTCCGGCTTCCAGCTTTTGCGCAAATCGTTTGATGTGCGCGAAATTGAAATTCGCATCGGAGAAGGCACCCGGATATCGCCAGGCACCGGTGTGAATGCTGACCGGGCGCATGAAGGCACCGAGCCGGAGTTGTCGTCTGTCTCTGGAATTAGCCATGATGAGTTTGCTCCGCGTTTAATCGAGGCGGAGCCCTGCTTCCTTAAGGAGTGGGATGACGCGGGCGCCAAAAAATTCGAGATCGGGTGCGAAGTCGAAGAAGTTGATTTGTACCCCGTCGCAACCCGCTTGTTTTAGTTTTAGAAATTGTTCGGTGACTTGCTCGGGCGTGCCGAAGATATGCACGTTTCCCCCGATGATGCGCTGGTCGCGTTTATGGCCGCGCCAGGAGAATTGATCGCCGCTCGTCATTGTGCCCATGAGGCCGTCGACCGCGCCGGTATCCTCGGCTGCGACGATGGCGCGGCAAACCTCTTCGACTTCACGTTCGGTCTCGCGGCAGATGACATGCGGGTTGATGACCGTGCGAATGGAACGACCCTGCGTGGCGGCAAGATTGCGGATGTGTTGGGTGTGCGCGGGGAGGGTCGCCAACGCTTCGCCGATATCGGCGCCACCCGGACTGGTAATGAAAATTAAATCGGAAAATTGCGTGGCATAAGCGAGGCCCGCGTCCGAACTACCCGCGCTGACCATGATCGGTCGGCCGTGTGTCGGCTTCGGTGAGACATAGGCGT
>CAXAGK010000032.1:0-16944 GCA_963968305.1 uncultured Rickettsiales bacterium
GATTGAGGCCTTTGGAGACGGGAGTGGCCGAGATCAAACGTCTCTATGTGCGGCCTGGTACTCGTGGTCTCGGTCTCGGGCGTCTCTTGGTAGCGGAGATCGTCGCGCGTGGCCGCTCGATCAGCTACCGGATGTTCCGCCTCGATACGATCCGCGGATTGATGGTCGGTGCGGAGCGGGTGTATCAGGATGTCGGTTTCGTTGAGATTCCACCCTATTACGATATCCCCATTGAAGGGGCGGTTTACTAGGAATTGCGCCTTACTTAAGATTGCGCAAGAACCGGGTCGCGATCGGTAGATAGAGGCTCTAGTTTCCCTGTAACATATGGAACAGCGAGATGCCGGAGGCAGTGATGAACGTGGAACATGGACGAGATTTGGCGGATGGACCGGACGGGATGCGGATATCCCGCGCCATCGAATATCTCACCGACAAATTCGAAATGCAGCCGTCACTGGATGACGCGGCACGAGAAGCCGGGCTCAGCAGCTTTCATTTCCAACGGATGTTCACTCGCTTCGTCGGTGTAAGCCCTAAGAAATTTATCCAACATCTGACACTCAACCGGGCAAAGGAGAGTCTCGCAACTTCCGCCAGTGTTCTGGATGCGGCTTATGATGCAGGATTGTCGGGGTCGGGACGGCTGCACGATTTGTTTGTCACGCATGAATCCCTGACACCGGGTGAATGGAAAGCCAAGGGTGCGGGCAAGGATATTGCCTATGGATGGCATCCAAGCCCCTTTGGCGATTGCCTGATCGTCGCCAGTGAGCGGGGTGTATGCGGCCTTGCCTTCGAACTGGAGGAAGGACGAGATGCCACGATTGACGATCTGTTCTCGTCTCTCGGTGAGGCGCGCCGAAAGGAAGACCCGTCACTGACAAAGGAATTCGCCGACCGCACTTTTGACGGTGGCGAATTGAATGTCGTGCTGCGAGGCACGCCATTTCAATTGAAGGTTTGGGAAGGCTTGTTACGGATACCCTCCGGCGTGGTCACGAGTTACGAGGGGCTAGCACGCTCTCTCGGCCGTCCGACCGCGGCCCGTGCGGTGGCCAGTGCAGTTGCCCGCAACCCGGTCTCTTGGCTCGTGCCGTGCCACCGGGTCTTGCGCGGAACGGGAGCGATTACAGGGTATCGGTGGGGGCCATCGAAGAAACGCTCGATGCTGGCGGTGGAATCAGCGGTTCGTGAGGAATCCGCGACCGCCTAATCCCTGCTGCGAATGTCCAATCCGCCCCAAGCGATAAAGTTCGGGTTCTCATAGCCTTCCTTGGCGTAACGAAACGGCGCGCCGTCGAGTGTTGTGACTCGGCCGCCGGCTGCTTCCAGGACGGCTTGGCCCGCCGCCGTGTCCCATTCCATGGTGCGCCCGAACCGGGGATAGATATCGGCGCCACCTTCGGCGACGATACAGAATTTCAGGGAGCTACCGGCATTACGGGTCTCGACGACGCTACGGCCTTCCAGAAGTTTCTCGATTTCCTTTGGATCGCCGTGGCGGCGGCTGGCCACGACAGTGACGCCTTCGTCCGGAGCGGGACGAATGCAAATTTCCCGGGACGCTGAACCTTCTTCGCGACTGTGGGCGCCCTCACCGCCGACACCGGCGTAGATCTTCCCGAGTGCGGGTGCGTAGACGACACCGCATATCGCCTGTCCGTCCTCGATTAAGGCGATGTTGACCGTGAACTCGCCATTTTTGCGCACGAACTCCTGGGTTCCGTCCAAGGGATCAACCAGCCAGAATTCTCCACCGCTGATGTCCGGTGAATGCCCGGCGGCGAAAGCTTCCTCGGCGACGATGGGAATGTCTGGGGAAATCGTCTTCAATCCGGCGATGATGATCTTTTCCGCAGCTGTATCGGCTTCGGTGACGGGGCTATGATCGTCCTTATACTCAGCGACGAAATCTTCCGCGTAAATTTTCATGATTGCGACGCCGGCTTCGAGTGCCAGTTCCTCGAGGCGGGGGAGCATGTCGATGGGAGCAGTCATTTGGCCTCCTGAATGGCGTGCCAGACCCGCTTGGGCGTGGCGGGCATGTCGATATGAGTGACGCCGAGGGGCGCGAGTGCGTTAAGAATAGCATTAATGACCGCCGGTGGCGCCGCAACGGCTCCGGCTTCTCCGGCACCCTTAATCCCCATCGGATTGGTGGTGCAGGGGTAGTCTTCGACCAGGTCGATGACGAAGGGCGGCATGTCGTCCGCTCTCGGGACGCAATAATCCATAAACGATCCGGAAATTAATTGGCCGGTATCGTCATAGACGCAGTGTTCCATTAGCGCCTGGCCGATCCCTTGCGCCAGGCCGCCTTGTACCTGCCCTTCAAGAAGCAGTGGATTCACCAATCGGCCGAAATCGTCGATCGCCCAATATCCGACAACACGGGTCGAGCCCGTTTCCGGATCAATCTCCACTTCGCAGGCATGACTGCCGTTGGGGAATGTCATGCCATCTGCGGCGAACTGGGCCTCGCCATCTAGAGTTTCGCCTCGCTTGGTCGCCGATTTGGCAACTTCGGCCAAGGTCATGGTGCGATCCGTCCCGGCAATTCGGAAGACCCCATCCTCGTACTCGATATCGGCCTCGGCGGCTTCCATTGCTTCGGCGGCAAACCGTGTGCCGTTCTCGATTACCGCGATGGAGGCGTTGTCGCATGCGGGAATACCGTTCAACATCGAACGCGAGCCGCCGGTACCACCTCCGGTTTGAATCTGGTCGGTGTCGCCCTGCACCATGCTGATACGGTTAATATCAATATCGAGGCGCTCCGAGACGGCTTGCGCGAAGACGGTCTCATGCCCTTGGCCGTTCGATTGATTGCCGATGAAAATTGTGGCGCCGCCATCGGGTGCGATCTCCAGACGGGCAGCCTCTCCCGCACCGGCCCGGACACCCTTGATGTAATGCGCAATCCCCAAGCCGCGCAGCAGGCCCTGTGTCTTCGCATCGGCGCGGCGTTTGGTAAATCCAGCGGTACGTCGTTCGAGCGTATCGAGCAGGGCGTCAAAGTCGCCTGAATCATAAGTCCAGTTCATCGCGGTGGTGTAGGGAAGCTGCGCCGGCTTAATGAAATTACGCCGCCGTACCTCTCCCGCGTCCATGCCCAGCGTGCGCGCGACCGCATCCATGGCTCGTTCGATGATATATATGGCCTCCGGATGACCCGCGCCGCGATAGGCATCAACCGGCACGGTGTTTGTAAAGACACCACACACCTCCAACGCAATCGCCGGAATGGTGTAAACCCCGCTCAACATCGCTGCACCGCATTCAGTGGCGATATAAGGTGAGAAGTTGGAGACGAATGCGCCAAGATTAGCGTTTGTGCGCACGGACAGAGCCAAAACTTGGCCGTCATTATCGAAGCCGACCTCAATATCATTGACCTGGTCGCGTCCGTGATAGTCGCTTGGGAAAGCGTCGGCAGAGCGTTCCCCGGCCCAACGGACGGGACGGCCAAGATCGCGAGCGGCGAAAAGCACGAGTGGTTGTTCGGGGTACATGAAAATCTTCATGCCAAATCCGCCGCCGACGTCATGGGTGACGACGCGGAAGGTGTCTTCCGGCAATTTGAATAAATGCTCTGCGAGTTGCAGGCGAAGCGAGTGCGGTCCTTGGCTTGTCGTCGTCAAGGTAAAGCGGGTGCCGTCCCATTCGCCGATGGCGATGCGAGGCTCAATGGAGGCGGCGATGAGGCGATTGTTGACGACGCGGAGAGACGCCGTTCGCGGCGCATCCGCGATTGCCGCTGTCGTCGCCGCATGATCTCCGTCGCGCCAGACGAAGGAGGTGTTGTCCGCTATGTCATCCCAGATTTGAGGTGCTGTGGCATCATTGGCGCCGGCGGTATCCACGATCGCGGGGTGAGCGTCAAAGTCGACCTCAATCAACTCCGCCGCAGCCTTTGCCGCCGAGACTGTCTCAGCGACGACAAAGGCGACCGGTTGGCCCACATAAACGGCTTTCCTGGTGGCTAGGATTGGATACGGCGGTGTTTTCAATGCACTGCCATCAGCTTGTTGGATCGGCGCCATGCATTGAATGGTGCCGAGATCGGTTATATCCGCCGCTGTGTAAATGCCAAGAACCCCTTCAAGGTCCATCGCCGCCGACGTGTCGATGGATCGTATCGAAGCGTGGGCGTGGGGCGAGCGGAGGACGATGCCATGGGTTTCGTTGGGAAAGCTCACGTCATCGGTGTACTGACCTTGGCCCGTCAGGAGACGCGGGTCTTCAAGTCGGTGGACGGATTGCCCCACGCCGAATTTTGGCAAGCTTCGCGCATCGTTCATATTTATGTGCCTGGGACGGAGTGGGAAATCATTGCGGTTTGGGCGCGGCTTTCAAGGAGATTGCGGTAAACCGCCATGCCTGGAAATTATCCGACCAATGATCCATCGGCAATCCCGCCTTCTGCTTCAAGCGAGCGACGAATTCCGTGGTCTCTGGAATGCTTTCCCAAACTTGCGGCAAGAAGACGCTGCGCTTGCCTTGGTCGGCGATGATCAATCCGTCGATCTTGGGCCGAAGCTGTCCCAGGAAATCCGCCTCATCGCTGAACGACATCTCAGTAAACCGGCTCAGCAAAGAGATTGAGAGCTCAAGCTGGGCCGTCTCGTCTTCCTGTATTGGCGGGAAGCGCGTATCCTTCATCGCTGCCTTATAGGCGTTCTCGACGACATCTGCGATCAAGGGCTGATGCGCTTGAATGGTACCGATGCAGCCGCGTAGCTGGCCGTTCTTGTTAATGGTGATAAAAGTCGCGCGGTTCTCATGCAGAACCGCTGGGAAGCTCGAGAGATCGAGCTTTGGCGGTTTGCCATTCTTAATGGAGTAGCCGACTGATTGCGCGGCGGCGCGAAAGATACGAGCACCTTCGCGTTGCAACATGGCCCGGTCGTCCTCCACGGGAGTGGTGGGAGCCCCAGCATCATCGCCGCAAACGGCCCAAGAGCCGTAACCGACAACTTTGTCTTTCTTACCCGCCGTGTCGCCGGAATTGCACAAATCGATACGGTCGACGGAGAGACCATGCTTGCGCGCGGCTAACAGCATACCGGCGACGGGGATACGCCCGCAGGCTTGGTCTCGCCCAATGGCAGCTGGGTTCATGTTCTCAATGGCATCCGCCGTCGCAGCGTCCAGTTTTTGGGCGGTCTCATAGTCTTGGTAGTGGCTGAGATCGGTGCTGATGACGAAACGAGTGGAATCGTCACCCCATAGATGCTCCAGAACTTCCGCGACTTGTTCGCCCGCCACATTGCCCGTCACCAGCGGCAGTAGTTTGAACTCACCGAGCACGGACTGCAGGAATGGGATGTGGACTTCCAGGGAATGTTCTTGGCGGTGCGGCTTGTCGTCCAGCACAACCTGCGACATATCGCGAATGGCAGCGACCGCGTCGGTATCGATGGGTACATCGCCGAGCGGCGTCTTGAATGCCTCCACTGTCGGGGCGGCGATGCCTTGGAAGGCCACGCGATGGGCGGGGCCAATCAGCACGATCCGCGTGATGCTTTCCGCTTCGGGCCGCCAGGCGGCATAGGCATTGGCTGCCACTTGTCCAGAATAGACATAACCGGCATGGGGCGCGATCAAGGCTTTTGGCGAGACGGTCGCCGGTATCGGGGCGGCAGAGAGATAGCCCGCAATATCGGAGGCGAGGGCCTCGGGTTCCGCCGGATAGAAGATGCCCGCGACCGCTGGGTCCCTCACATTGCCCATAGACTAGGTCCCTTTCTCCGGGCCGCCGACGCATTCGAACTGAAATGCATTGTCGCCTTTGACGATGATCCGCGCGCGCTTGTCGAATTGGGCGCAATGACGGTCCGCTTTTTCAAGAGAAATTTCTTGGGAGCGTTTCGTGAATCTCTCGAACTCGACACCGACAAATCCGATATTTAGCCGCGACTGACTTTCGACAATTCCACCTTTAGAATTGCTGTCCACTATGGTCGGTCTGCAGGCAGAGACCATTAGGAGCGCCATGGCGGCGCAGGTCAGGATTTGAGGTTTGAAGTTCATTCAAGGCCCTTACATGCCAATTCATTAATGCTTCGCTATAGTATATGTGGAGTGAGGGATGATTCGCTATGGCCGAAATGATGGAAAATGACATTGAAGGACATCCGGGCCGCCATTGGCAGTTGCTCGATGACGGGCGCATCCAATGCGATGTGTGTCCCCGCGAATGCCGTCTAAAGGAAGGGCAGCGGGGGCTCTGCTTCGTGCGGGCGCGGAGCGGCGATCAAATCGTGCTGACGACCTATGGGCGCTCCAGCGGATATTGCATCGACCCGATCGAGAAAAAGCCGCTTAATCATTTCTTGCCGGGCACGCCGATCCTTAGTTTCGGGACGGCCGGTTGCAATCTCACCTGCAAGTTTTGTCAGAACTGGGATATTTCGAAATCGCGGGAGATGGACCGGCTGATGGATCAGGCGACGCCGGAGTTGATCGCGCTCGCCGCGCAACAGACGGGCTGCCGCTCAGTCGCCTATACATATAACGATCCGACGATCTTTTTGGAGTATGCGGTCGATGTCGGGTATGCCTGTCACGCTCTTGACATCAAGAACGTGGCGGTGACGGCAGGATATATGAAAGAGGCGGCGCGCGAGGATTTCTTCTCGGTGATGGACGCCACGAATGTCGATCTGAAAGCGTTTACGGAATCATTCTACAAAACGCTCTGCACAGCGGAGCTGGCCTCGGTATTGGATACGCTGAAATACCTGAAACACGAGACCGATGTCTGGCTCGAGATCACAACCTTGCTGATTCCGGATGAAAATGACTCCGAAGGTGAAATCGAAGAGATGACGCAATGGATCGTCGAACATCTGGGACCCGACGTCCCGGTACATTTCACGGCTTTCCATCCGGATTACAAAATGCTCGACAAGACGCGCACGCCGCCGGAGACCTTGTTCCGCGCCTGGCGCATCGCCCGCAAGAACGGCATCCACTACGCTTATACTGGCAATATCCACGACAAGGCGACCGGTAGTACCTATTGCCATGGCTGTGGGCTGCGCTTGATTGGGCGCGACTGGCATTTGCTCGATGATTGGGGAGTGACGCAAAGCGGTCTATGCAGCCGCTGCGGGACGGCCTGCGCCGGTGTTTTCGAGGATAGGCCAGGGGATTGGGGCCGAAAGCGTCAACCGGTGCGGCTCAACGATTTTGCAGCACGTCTGGCGTCCGTGGGCGCCTGATTTAGGCAGTTGCGGAATAGACCTGCGGCCACCCGCTTCTGGTAGGTTCAACATCGCGTGACAATCCATCGAATTCGTTTACCGTCCTGATAGGCGGGGAACGGCAGTTCAAGAACGAAAATGCAGACTGAAGAATATCAACGGAAAATTCGCAACTTCTACGAACCGTTGCTCGCGGAGCACGGTGACGGGTCGGCGGCCGTGGGCTACCCCGAAGCCGCTGGACAGCAAGGCCGTTACGTCATGCTGTGCGAAGTCGGCGACCTGAAGAACGCATCGATCCTCGATATCGGATGCGGATTGGGCCATCTGCTCGATTTTCTCAAGGAAAACGGATTCGAAGGCGACTATCTGGGCATCGATCTGCAGGAAGAGATGGTCGAAAGATCCCGCAAACGTCATCCGGACGCTCGGTTCGAGGTCGCGGACTTCTTGATGGAGTCTCCCAAATTCGAAGGGCGGGACTTCATCTTGGCGAGCGGTGTGTTACAGCATTGCGAGAAGGCACTGCGCGAGCGCATCATCGCGCGTATGTATGAGAAGTGCGGCACCGCTGCCGCTTTTAACGTGTTCTCGACTTGGTACGGCAAACATCTGGACCCGAGGTTCCATATTGCCGACCCGCTCGAGGTGCTCAATTTCTGCCGAGGTATGACGACGCGTCTGCTGTTCCGGCACGAATACGTGGCCCACGATTTCTCGGTCTATATGTACCGACCGTAACAGCGGCGGACAGAAAAAAACCCCGGCCGAACCGATGACCGGGGGAAGGGAGCCCAGGGGGGCTGCTTGCTCGGGAGGAAGAAGAATTCCTATTCGAACGCTTCTTCCCAGCTGCCGCGTGTCGCGGCGCGGGAATATTCGGTGGCGCGATTCTCAAAGAAATTCGCGTGCTCCACGCCATTGAGCATATCATCCATCCACGGGAGCGGATTGCTACCGGTGTGATAAATGGGGTTCAGACCGAGTTGCCCAAGTCTTCGGTCCGCAATGTACCGGATGTATTTTTTAACATCTTCGGCTTCTAATCCCTCGACACCGCCCATCTCGAAGGCGAGGTCGATGAACGCATCCTCATGGTCGACGATGGTCGAGGCGGCGACATAAAGGTCTTGCTGTAATTCCTCGGTCCAGATGTCTTCGTTCTCTGAAATGAAGGTCTTAAAGAGACGGATGATCGAGTTGGTGTGCAACGATTCGTCACGCACCGACCACGTCACGATTTGCCCCATGCCCTTCATTTTATTGAAGCGCGGGAAATTCATCAGGATCGCGAAGCTGGCGAACAGTTGCAGACCTTCCGTAAAGGCGCCGAAGACGGCCAGAGTCTTCGCAATATCCTCGCGACTGCCCACTCCCCATTGCTGCATGTAGTCGTATTTGTCCTTCATCGCCTTGTACTTGAGGAAGGCCTGATACTCAGCCTCCGGTATTCCCAGCGTGTCGAGCAAATGCGAATAGGCGGCAATGTGGACCGTTTCCATATTGGAAAATGCCGATAACATCATCTGCACTTCGGTTGGTTTGAAGACCTGCGAGTAATGCTTCATGTAGCAATTGTTGACCTCGACATCTGCTTGCGTGAAAAAGCGGAAAATCTGGGTCAGCAAGTTTTGCTCGGCCGGCGTCAAATTCTTGTGCCAATCTTTAACGTCGTCGGCGAGCGGCACCTCTTCCGGCAGCCAGTGGATGCGCTGTTGGGTCAGCCAGGCGTCATAGGCCCACGGATAGTGGAACGGCTTATAAATCGGTTTGGAATCTAACAGCGACATCTTAGCGATACGTCCTTAGGTCGAGCTTCTGGTTATTGGCAGGAGAGGCATTCTTCGTAATCGATTTGTTCCGCCGGCTGATCCCCGCCATTCACCTTGCCAAGATGTGGCACGGCGAGTTGTCCGGCGTCTTGGTTGGCCACGACCTCTGCGCGTTGGATCGATTTGGAGCGGCAGTAATACAGGCTCTTCACGCCCTTCTTCCACGCTAGATAGTGCAGTTGATGCAAATCCCGTTTGTGGATGTCGGCGGGCAGGAACAAGTTGATCGATTGCGACTGGCAAATCGAATCTGAACGATCGCCCGCGTGCTCGATGATCCAACGCTGATCGATCTCGAACGCGGTCCGGAAGACGGCTTTTTCGTCTTCGGTTAGGAAAGCGAGATGCTGAACCGAACCTTCGTGAGTCGTAATCGAAGACCACGTCTCGTCGTCGTCCTTGCCTTTCTCCGCAAGAATTTGCCGGAGATACGGGTTTCGGACGTTGAACGAACCGGAAAGCGTCTTGTGGGTGAAGCTATTGGCGGCCACGGGTTCAATCCCAGGCGAAGCGCCGCCGCAAATAATTGAGATTGATGCGGTCGGTGCCACGGAAAGCTTATTGGAGAAGCGTTCCTTGATGCCGAAATCTTCCGCATCGGGGCAAGCACCGCGTTCTTCCGCGAGGGTCACTGACGCGGCATCCGCTTCTGCCCGGATGTGTTTGAACATGCGCATGTTCCAGACCTTCGCCATCGCGCCTTCGAACGGAATTTTGTTGGCTTGAAGAAAGGAATGGAAGCCCATTACGCCGAGGCCGACCGAGCGTTCCCGCATTGCCGCGTAGCTCGCCCGGCTAAAGTCTTCCGGGGCATTGTCGATGAAATCCTGCAGGACATTATCGAGGAAACGCATGATGTCCTCGATAAAGCCGGGGTGTTTTTCCCACTCGGCATATTTCTCGACATTGAGTGACGAGAGGCAGCAGACAGCCGTTCTATCCTCGCCAAACCGATCGATGCCCGTCGGTAAGGTAATTTCGGAGCAAAGGTTCGAAGTTTTGACTTCGAGCCCGCCGAGTTTTTGGTGCTCAGGCAGTGCCTTGTTCACGTGATCGATATTGATGAGGTAGGGCTCGCCGGTCTCGATGCGCGAGGTAAGAATGCGGATCCAGAGACCGCGTGCGGAAATCTTCCGCATGACCGCACCGTCCTTGGGACTAGTAAGCGCCCATTCGGCATCCGCCTCGACCGCGCGCATGAAGGCGTCGGGCACCAGCACGCCGTGGTGCAGGTTCAGAGCCTTACGATTCGGGTCACCGCCTGTGGGGCGGCGGAGTTCGACGAATTCTTCGATCTCCGGGTGGCTGAGCGGCAGATAGACGGCAGCACTTCCGCGCCGCAGCGACCCCTGGCTGATCGCCAGGGTCAGCGAATCCATGACACGAATGAAAGGAATGACGCCTGATGTCTTGCCGTTGTGGCCGACGCGCTCGCCGATGGAACGCAGGTTGCCCCAATAACTTCCGATGCCGCCGCCACGCGCCGCTAACCAGACATTCTCGTTCCATAGGCCGAGAATGCCTTCAAGACTGTCCGTCGCTTCGTTAAGGAAGCACGAAATCGGCAAACCTCGCGAGGTGCCGCCATTCGAGAGGACCGGGGTTGAGGGCATGAACCAATGCTGGCTCATATAATCGTAGAGGCGCTGCGCGTGTTCCGAATCGTCGGCGTAATGCATCGCGACTCGCGCAAACAAATCCTGGAATTCTTCTCCCGGCATAAGATACCGGTCGGTCAGCGTCGCTTTGCCGAAAACAGTCAGAAGATCGTCACGTCGACGGTCAATAATGACGCGAATTCCGCGCTCGTTTTGCTTTACGTCTCTATAATCCTGGGCGTTCGAGTTCGAATCCAAAGATGTTGCCAGAAGGTCGGAACCGTCTTCTACTAGTCTCGTCGCAGAGTTATCCACAACCGCCCCATCCCGCAGAATTACACCCGATCCGTCCATATTTTCTCCCCCTATCCACAGCTGTGGAACGAATATTATGTGAATAAAACACTAGATTTCGTATATGATGGACAACACGATACCAGATATTGAAGTGCTGTCATCGTGAACAAAAGAAGAACGTTCATAAAAATTAACTCTTGTGTGGCCTAGGAGTCAACAACCTCGTGTCGCCCCTCGATTAAATGCGGAGAAATCTTGATGAAACTCAATCTAGGTTGCGGATTCTATAAGCTCGAGGGCTTTCACAATGTCGATAAGTTCGATGCGTGCGATCCGGACGAAGTGGCCGATCTCGAAGTATTCCCGTGGCCTTGGGCGGGCGACTCGATTGACGAAGTGGTCATGAGCCATGTACTGGAGCATCTCGGGCAAGAAACCGACGTCTATTTCGCCATCATCCAGGAGCTCTACCGGGTCTGTCGCGATGGCGCCGAAGTCCGAATCGCAGTGCCACATCCGCGCCATGACGACTTTCTCAACGATCCGACCCATGTCCGCGCGGTGACGGTGGAAGCGCTCGCTATGTTCTCCAAGAAGGCGTGCGACGAATTCGTGCGGCAGAAAGCGGCCAATACACCGCTCGCCCATATGCTGGCTGTCGATTTCGAGATGGAGGACATGAAATTCACGCTCGAGCAACCGTGGCTCTCGAAAGTTCAGTCAGGCGCCATGGGCGATACGGAGTTATTGCTCGCGATCCGTCAGCACAACAATGTTATCAAGGAAACATCTGTGAAATTACGGGTGAAAAAGGGTTGAACGCGACTAATATTGTTCTCTAATCCTTGAAGCCAGGAATTCCGGAGCAATCCATGGCGATACTCGAAGTTCACCGCGTCCTCGTCTTGCACGACAATTACGTTTGGCTGGCGCATGAGGCGACATCCGGCGTGACGGCGGCCGTAGACCCCGCGGTTGTTGATCCTGTATTGGCGGCGTTGGCGGAAAAGGGGTGGACGCTCACTCATATTCTGAACACCCACCATCACAATGATCACACCGGCGGCAATTTGGAGCTTAAGGCGAAAACCGGTTGCACCATTGTTGGCTCGCGTACGGACCGCGATCGTATTCCCGGCATTGATATTGAAGTCGGTGAAGGTGATACCTGCACATTGGGCAAAGCTACGGGCCGGGTTCTCGACGTCTCGGGACACACGCTCGGGCACATCGCATATTGGTTTGAGGAAAGCTCCGCGCTGTTTTGCGGTGACACCATGTTCGCCATGGGCTGCGGGCGGGTGATCGAGGGAGAGTTCGGGCAAATGCTCGGGTCGTTGGAAAAACTAAAAGGCCTGCCCGGTGACACGCGGGTCTATTGCGCGCATGAGTATACGCAGAAGAACGGGCAATTCGCGCTGACGGTGGAGCCACAAAATCCAGATCTTATCGCCCGAATGCGGGATGTAGACGACAAACGCGCGCGCGATATTGCGACGGTTCCCTCGCGTCTCGACGAAGAATGGAAAACAAACCCGTTTCTGCGGCCCGACAGCCCACACTTGCAAGAGACCATCGGTCTTGCGGGTGCCGGATTGGTGGACGTATTTGCCGAGATGCGCCGGCGCAAGGATGCGTTTTAATTCAAAGCTTCAAAAAAGGCAGAAGTAATGGCCATTGATCGCCCGAACGAGCCCGAACGTCCCGTCGGCACTGAAAATGCGGAAATGGGATGGGGCAGCGATGTTGTCGCCGAGCTCGTTCGCCGTCTCGATATTCCCTATATCGCCGTGGTGCCGGGTGCCAGCTATCGCGGTTTTCAGGACAGTCTCGTCAATTATCTTGGCAATCGCGATCCGCAGATGCTGGTCTGTCTGCACGAGGAACATTGCGTGGCCATCGCGCACGGATACGCCAAGGTCACGGACAAACCGATGGCCGCGGCGGTACACAGCAATGTGGGATTGATGCACGCGACCATGGCGGTCTTCGATGCCTGGTGCGACCGGGCGCCGGTAATGGTGTTCGGCGCGACCGGGCCTGTCGACGCGGCCCTGCGGCGACCATGGATCGATTGGATTCACACATCCCGAGATCAAGGGGCCTTGGTCCGAGACTACGTTAAATGGGACGACCAGCCAGGCTCACCCGAAGCGGCGATCGAATCGGTTCTACGGGCGAACCGCATCATGCGCCGTCACCCTCAAGGCCCGGTCTATATCGTCCTTGATGTGGCGATGCAGGAATCGAAGCTCGATCCGGTGCCGGAAATTCCCGATGTCGCGCGCTATGCTGTGGAACCCGATCCAGCGCCCACCGCCGAGTCCGTCACGGCGGCGCTTGGGATGCTGAAATCTGCCACGTCGCCGCTGATCATGGTGGGGCGGGTCTCGCGAAATCAGGCCGATTGGGACCGGCGAATTGCGTTCGCGGAAGCGCTCGGCGCGAATGTGATTACCAATCAGCGGATCGCGGCGGCCTTTCCGACCCATCATCCCCTGCACCCCAATCACTTGAACTATCGAACGACAGCGGAAGACGAAGCGCTCATCCGCGGAGCGGACGTTATTTTGAATCTGGATTGGCTGGATTTTGGCGGAACGATAAATGCGGCGGGTGGTGTCGGCGCGAAAATCATCAGCATTTCCATGGACGACCTCAATTCCAATGGTTGGTCATTCGACCATCATGTGTTGCCCGCGGTCGATCTGCCGATCCTGGCAACGCCTGATAGTTTCGTCGCGTCGGCTTTGCTGCAGCTGGCCGCAGGTGAAAAGCGAACTTATTCAATCGCCCCCAGTGCGCCGCCGACTGGGTCGGGTGCCATCGACCTCGTCTCTCTTGGCACGGCTGTGGATGCGGCGATCGGAGAATGGCCCACGACATATGTGCGCCTTCCCATTGGTTGGCCGGCACCGACGATCCGTATCGACGGCCCACTGGATTATATCGGCAATGATGGCGGCGCAGGTGTCGGCTCCGGTCCCGGCATGGTGGTGGGCTCGGCCTTGGCGCTCCAGGGGTCGGGCCGGTTGCCGGTGGCAATCATGGGTGATGGTGATTTCTTGATGGGCGTGTCCGCGCTATGGACGGCGGCGCATTACGGTATCCCGTTGTTACTGATCATCAACAACAACCGTTCCTATGGCAACGATGTTGCCCACCAATCCCGCATGGCGATCCAGCGGGGGCGTCCAGTCGAGAACCGCTGGATCGGCCAAAGCCTGGAAAGCCCACGCGTGGATATTCCGGCGCAGGCTCGTTCCTACGGTGTGTCGGCGGGCGAGACGGTGCGTGACCTAAAGGACCTGATGTCCGCGCTCGAAGCTGGGATTAAGGCCGTGCAGGCGGGCGAATGTTATGTGCTGGATGTGGAGACCGCCGACGATAAGGTGGCGTGATCGAACCATGGCGACGATCTCGCCATTTGAGCCTGGAGGGCTGAGTAAATTTTACCCTTCGCCTCCATCGCCGTTCTCGTCTCCGCTTTTGCGTCCTGTCTGCGGGGCGTCATTGTTGCTCTCCAGGCGCTCGACATCTTGGACCAACTTCAATTCGGAAGGCGTAGATTCGAGATAGATGCTCTGGCTCGGGAAGGCGAATGCTGCGCCCTCCCGTTCGACGATCCGTTTGAATTCCAAGATGTTCTCATGAACGATCCGCCGCCATTCAACCCAATTTGTTGTTTTCGTGTAATAATAAAGCGAAATATCTATCGATGAGGCGCCAAAGTTGACCAGGTGCACCATTTGCACCACTGAATCCGTTCCGGGCTGGGCGATCGCAGGATTGGATTGCAGGTGTTCCCGGATTCTATCGACAATATTTTCCAATTGATTTGCCGTTGAGCTGTATTCAACGCTAATCGTCAACTTGACCCGTCGATTGGTCATTCGCGAATAATTTTTAATGGTTGATTCCGACATCCGCTTGTTGGGAATGGAGGTCACGGCCTTGTCGAATTCCCTCACCTTGGTCGTGGCAATTCCAATTTCAAAAACAGTACCCTCAATGTCCGGCGTTTTAATCCAATCGCCTCTGCGAAACTGTCCGTCCAGAAGGATTTTGATCCCCCCGAAAATATTGGCGATTGAGTCTTGCGCCCCGAAACCAACGGCCATCCCGAGGATACCCAAACCACCCAATAGAGGGAGGACGTTGATGCCCCATTGCGAAAGAATGATGATGAAGCCAACGATCGTTACGGCAATTCTCAACGCCTTGATAATGAGTAGTGTGAACTCTTCGGCGAAAAGGGTTTCGGATTTTTGAGTGATCTTGGAGAGTATCTTCTCCAGTACGGTCGAAAGGGGAGCGAGGATATTATAAGCCGCCCAGAAAAGGACGAAAGCGATTAACGTTTTGACCACCGTGAGGAAGAAACCAGAGGCGCCGGGCGAAAGCTCAAACCATTGGGTAAAGAAAAAGACGCCTAGGACGATCGGGATGAACTTCAGCGGTCCTTTCAGTGCGTCTAGAAATTCGCCATCCAGTTCCGTCGCTGTGCTCTCGGTGAACTTTGTCAGGTAAAAAATGACTGTGTTCGCAAAAATTCTGCGAAGCGCCAAAAACGCTATGATAATCAGTGCTCCTCCGATTATCTGACCCGCAGGCATATCGAAGAACCGCTTTTCAAACACCTCTCCCACGAGGATCAAAAATTCATCCAACATCGTCTATCCAATCGATCAACGGGGTGTGTAAAAAATTCACAATGGTGCAGAATTCGATAATGGAGCCCTAAGTATCCTCCATCGCCGCCAATTCGCCGAGCGTCACGGGCTTAATCGGCGGGCGTAGGCGGTAATAGCCAATCTCTTCGACTGGCTTGTCGCGGGCGTCCGCGATGACTTCGGAGACCGTGAGGCCGCACATTCGACCCTGACAAGGACCCATGCCGCAGCGCGTATAGGCCTTCAGTTGATTGGGGCCGGTCGCTCCCTCCGCGACGCATTGGCGGATATCGCCGGCGGTGACTTCCTCGCACCGGCAAACCGTTGTCTCGTTCGGGGGAACCAGGATTTCCGCACTCGGGTGGTAGAGCTTGTCCAGCAGTGGGCGAATGCTGGCGAGACGGTTATGTTCACGCAGGAGCGGGCCTGCTTGGACGTCGCGGTCGATCTCATCGATCTTGCCGAGCCGCTTGACGGTTTCCAATGCCGCGAGACGCCCGGCAACCGCCGCCGCTTCCGCCCCCAAAATACCGGCGCCGTCACCCGCAATCGCCAAGGTCTCGACGCTGGTCGTGCCCCATTCATCCGTCACCGGCCGCCAATACCGTTGCGGCGCATACCACTCGTGATCGGCATTCACTTGGCGTGTGATCTGGACATTCGGGATGACCCCTTGATGCAGCAATAAGGTGTTTGCTTCGACTTCGATTTCCGTTGCGTGGGCGGTGTAGATGACCTTTTGCAACGTTCCGTCGCCGGTCGCTCGAATATTCGAGACGGCGGATTGTATGCGGAACCCTTTGTTTCTAAGATGCTGCATCAACCGTGCACCCTTTGAGAGGTACTCGTTGGCTCTCAAGGCGGCGGGCGCATGGGGAGCGGCGGCGAGATAATCGCGGAACCTGGTCGTCTCCAGAATGGCCGCGATTTCGGCCCCAGCTTTGAACAATTGGTTGGCGACGAGGTAGAGCAACGGGCCGTTTCCGGCGATCACGGTCGGGCCGTCCGGCACCATGCTGGCTGTCTTCATCAGAATTTGTGCGGCTCCGGCTCCCATAACGCCCGGCAACGTCCAGCCCGGGATCGGGACCGGGCGCTCGATGGCGCCCGTGGCAGCGATAATCCGCCGCGCTTTCAGGATGCGAGCCGTCGTGCCATCGGTCCATGCCAGGCTACCGTCCGGATCGACCCGCCAGACCGTAGCGCCTGGGCGATAGTCTGCCGATGACTTGCGGAAGGCCTCGGCGATGGCGCCGCCCTTCAGGTAATCCTCTCCTAAGGTGTTGCCCATGGTCGCTCTATCGACACTTTCGATATTGCGATAAATTTGACC
>CAXAGK010000033.1:0-16935 GCA_963968305.1 uncultured Rickettsiales bacterium
CGCGAAGGCGGTCGCACCGTCGGTGCCGGTGTTGTTACCGGCATCGTCGAATAAGTTTAGCAAGGTCAATAGCGGCGTCCATTTGGACGCCGCGACTTTTAGATAGGCCCAGAGAATGGACAGTCAAAATATTCGCATACGCCTCAAAGCGTTTGATCATCGTATCCTTGATCAGTCGACGCGCGAGATCGTGAATACCGCCAAGCGTACTGGTGCGGAGGTCAGAGGTCCTATTCCTTTGCCGCAACGTATCGAGAAGTTCACCGTTCTGCGGGGACCGCATATCGATAAGAAAAGTCGCGAACAGTTCGAAATTCGGACCTATAAGCGGATGCTAGACATTGTCGACCCGACACCTCAGACCGTCGATGCTTTGATGAAGCTCGATTTGGCCGCCGGTGTCGACGTCGAGATCAAGCTGTAAGGAATTAGGAAGATGCGAAGCGGCCTGATTGCCCAAAAACTCGGTATGTCCCGTGTCTTCGCGGAAGACGGCACCCATGTGCCCGTCACTGTGTTGAAGGTGGACGGATGTCATGTGGTTGCCGTGCGGACCCAAGATAAGGATGGCTACACGGCCGTTCAGTTGGGTGCCGGTGCTGCGAAGGTAAAGAACACAACGCAGCCCATGCGGGGCCATTTCGCCAAGGCGAATGTAGAGCCACGCCGGAAAGTGGTGGAGTTCCGGGTCAGTGAAGATGCGCTCATCGATGTTGGCGCGCAGCTTTCAGCGGAACACTTCATCGCCGGTCAAAAAGTGGACATCGCCGGGCAAAGCATCGGTAAAGGTTTCGCCGGTGCCATGAAACGCCACGGCTTTAAAGGTCTGCGGGCCAGTCACGGTGTATCGATCTCTCACCGTAGTCACGGTTCGACCGGTAACAGTCAGGATCCAGGACGCGTGTGGAAAGGCAAGAAGATGGCCGGCCACATGGGTGATGTTCGGGTGACAACTCAAAATCTCGAAGTTGTCTCGACTGACGCTGAACGTGGATTGATTTTGATCCGCGGCGCAGTGCCGGGGTCGAAAGGTGGCTGGGTTTATATCAGCGACGCAACAAAGAAACCGCGCCCGGACGATGCCCCTTACCCCGCCGCATTGTTGAGTGACGGTGTGGTGGAGGAAGAAATAGTGGCAGAAGCGACACCGGAAGTCGCAGAAGGAGCCGCATCGGATGCGCCCAAGGCCGAAGATACTTCGGCGGTCGACAGTGACGAGACGAAGGACTAACCGCCATGAAGAGTAAGGTAATCGGTCTCGACAACAAGGCAGCCGGCGATATAGAGCTGGCCGAAGATATCTTCGGTGCCGATGTGCGTCGCGACTTGTTAGCACGTATGGTCAACTATCAGTTGGCGAAACGCCGCGCCGGTACGCATAAGACCAAAGGCATGAACGAGGTTCAGGGTTCGACGGCAAAACCGTGGAACCAAAAAGGTTCGGGGCGTGCACGTGCCGGTTCCATCAGAGCGCCGCATTGGCGCGGTGGTGGCGTGGTGTTCGGCCCGGTCGTTCGGAGCCATGCGCATAAGCTACCGAAAAAGGTTCGCGCACTGGCGTTGAAGTCGGCTCTGTCGTCGAAGCAAGCGGACGGTAAACTGATTATTTTGAAGGACGCCGCGCTGAACGAGCCAAAGACAACGGCCCTCATCGGCATGTTTGAGAAGCTGGGTTTGTCAAATGCGCTGATTGTGGCCGGCAATGAAGTGGACGGTAATTTTGAGCGCGCGGCCCGTAACATTCCGAACATAGATGTCCTGCCGTCGGCGGGTGCAAATGTGTACGATATTTTACGACGCGACGTACTCGTTTTGACGACAGAAGCTGTCGAAGCGCTGGAGGCGCGGTTGAAATGAGCTGGAAATATCTGAACAAAAAGTCAATCGACCGTGGCCGCATGTACGAGATCATTCGCTCACCGGTTATCACTGAAAAATCGACCCTAGGCTCGGAGAATAATCAGGTGACCTTTAAGGTTCCGCTTGATGCGACGAAGCCGGAGATCCGAGCTGCCATAGAGGGATTGTTCGAGGTCAAGGTGAAGTCGGTGAATACGCTACGTCAAAAAGGTAAGAACAAGGTGTTCCGTGGACGTCGCGGTCGCCGGAGCGACTATAAGAAGGCCATGGTTTGCCTGGCTGAAGGTCACTCGATCGACGTGACGACGGGAGTCTGATCATGGCACTGAAGAAATTCAAACCGAATACGCCGAGCACGCGTCAACTCGTGATCGTCGACCGGTCCGGTCTCCATAAGGGCAAGCCGGTTAAAACGTTGACACAGGGGCTTACGAAGAAAGCCGGTCGGAACAATGATGGACGCATTACTGCGCGCCGTCGTGGCGGTGGACACAAGCGACTTTATCGCATTGTCGATTTCAAGCGTCGGAAATTTGATGTGCCGGCGACTGTCGAGCGGATCGAATACGATCCCAATCGCACCGCTTTCATTGCGCTGATCAAATACGAAGACGGTGAGTTGAGCTATATCGTGGCACCGCAACGTTTGGCGGCAGGCGATCAGGTGATCTCGACGGAAGGTCGCGCCGATATCAAACCTGGTAACGCGATGCCGATGTCGAATATCCCGATCGGTACGATCATTCACAACGTTGAGATGAAGTCCGGCAAAGGCGCGCAAATCGCCCGCAGTGCTGGCAACTACGTCCAGTTGGTTGGTCGTGACGGTGGCTACGCACAATTGAAATTGAATTCCGGCGAGCTGCGTATGGTCCGCGCGGAATGCATGGCGACGATCGGTGCGGTATCGAACCCGGATCAGTCAAATATTAAACTCGGAAAGGCGGGCCGGAAGCGTTGGCTCGGCAAACGCCCCGCGGTTAGAGGCGTTGCAATGAACCCGGTTGATCATCCGCATGGCGGCGGCGAAGGCCGCACCTCGGGCGGCCGTCATCCCGTTACCCCCTGGGGTAAACCCACTAAGGGCAAGCGTACGCGCCGCCCGAAGAAGGCGAGCGATAAGTTGATTATTCGCCGCCGTCACAAGCGTTAGGTTGAGGAGAGCTGAGTCGTGTCTCGTTCTGTTTGGAAAGGCCCGTTCGTCGACGGATATCTGCTTAAGAAGGCGGAGACCGTTCGGAGTTCCGGTCGTAACGATGTCATTCGCACCTGGTCGCGTCGCTCTACGATCTTGCCGCAATTCGTCGGCCTGACGTTTGGCGTCTACAACGGTCAGAAGTTTATCCCGGTATTGGTGACTGAGAATATGATTGGTCACAAGTTCGGCGAATTCTCACCGACCCGTACGTTTTATGGTCACGCCGCTGATAAGCGCGCGAGAAGGGGCTGAGCGTTATGGGTAAGGCAAAGATGGACCGGCAGCGAGCCGACAACGAGGCGCAAGCGCAATCGCGTTTTGTCCGAACCAGTCCGCAGAAATTGAACCTTTTGGCGCAGCAAATACGTGGCTTGTCGGCTGACGCGGCGCTGGCGGCTCTTACATTCTCCAATCGGCGCGTAGCGGGGGATGTGAAAAAACTTCTGCAGTCGGCGGTGGCGAATGCGGAGAACAATCATCAGCTTGATGTTGATCGATTGTTTATAAGCGAAGCACATGTCGGTAAGACCGTGGTGCTGAAAAGGTTTCGCGCTCGTGCGAGAGGCCGTGTTGGCAAGATTCGTAAACCGGTGAGCAATATGACTATCACCGTCCGAGAACGCGAGGAAACGGAATAATGGGTCAAAAAGTAAATCCGATTGGATTTCGTCTGGGAATTAACCGGACGTGGGACTCGCGATGGTATGCCGGGAAGGAATACGGAAGTCTGTTGCATGAGGACATTAGGATCCGCGAATACATCGAGAAAACATTGGCACAAGCCGGTGTTGCGCGGATCATTATTGAACGTCCGGCAAAGCGCGCCCGCATCACAATCCACACGGCACGTCCGGGGGTAGTGATCGGCAAGAAGGGCGCCGATATTGAGAAATTACGGCTAGATATCAGTAAGATGACCGGCAGTGATGTGACACTAAACATCGTTGAAATTCGGAAACCGGAAATCGACGCCAAACTTATTGCCGATAATATTTCGCAGCAACTGACCCGCCGCGTGGCGTTTCGTCGGGCCATGAAGCGCGCCGTTCAATCGGCGATGCGATTGGGTGCGGGCGGAATACGTATTAAATGCGGCGGACGTCTTGGCGGTGTCGAAATTGCGCGGGCGGAATGGTATCGCGAAGGCCGCGTGCCTTTGCATACTCTGCGCGCCGATATCGATTACGGTACTTCGACGGCTCAGACGACTTATGGCGCCTGCGGCGTGAAGGTCTGGGTGTTTAAGGGTGAGATCATGGAGCACGACCCCATGGCACACGAACGTCGTCAGCAGGATCAGCAGCCGCAGCGCTAGCGCGGTCGAAAAGGGAAGCGAGTAATGCTTAGTCCGAAACGTACAAAATTCCGTAAGGCGCACAAAGGTCGCGTGCATGGCCTTGCGAAAGGCGGCACGTCCTTGAATTTCGGCGCATTTGGCCTGAAGGCCATGCAGCCGGGGCGGATTACCGCCCGTCAGATCGAGGCGGCGCGTCGTGCGATGACACGTCACATCAAACGTGCGGGTAAAGTTTGGATCCGTGTGTTCCCGGATGTGCCTGTAAGTAGTAAACCCGCTGAAGTTCGGATGGGTAAAGGTAAGGGGACGCCGGAATATTGGATGTGCCGCATTAAGCCCGGCCGCATGATGTTCGAGCTTGATGGTGTGGATCCCGAGATCGCTAAAGAAGCGTTGACGCTTGCGGCGGCGAAATTGCCGATCCGTTGCAAGTTCATTCGGCGCGGCGGCGAAGGAGTTTAAGTCGATGAAGTCGGAAGAAGTGCGCCAAAAGACGGCCGATGAGTTAAACGATCAACTCGGCGACCTTCAGAAAGAAGCGTTCAATCTGCGTTTCCAGCAGGCCAGTGGGCAGTTGGAGAACACGGCGCGTGTCCGTGAAGTGCGCCGCGATATCGCGCGTATTAAGACGGTCATGAACGAGCGCCGTAGCGCCGCGTCCTAAGGAGTAAAGACGGATGCCCAAACGAGTTATGCAAGGACGCGCCCTCCGGGACGCAAAAGATAAGACCGTTTCGGTCTTGGTGGAGCGGAGTATTAAGCATCCGTTGTACCAAAAGTTCATGAAACGATCGAAGAAGTACCTCGCCCACGACGAGCAAAATATCTCGAAGGAAGGGGACATTGTTAGAATCCGCGAGGCCCGGCCGATCTCTAAGCGTAAGCGCTTTGTAGTGGTCGCCGAATCGGCCAGTGAAGGTTAAGGAAGCCGCGTCATGATACAGATGCAAACCAACCTTGATGTTGCCGATAACTCGGGTGCCCGACGGGTACAGTGCATCAAGGTACTAGGCGGCTCAAAACGTATGGTTGCCGGTGTTGGCGACGTTATCGTTGTGAGCGTCAAGGAAGCAATCCCACGGGGTCGCGTCAAAAAGGGTGATATTCATCGTGCAGTGATTGTGCGCACGGCGAAGGAAATCAGCCGGCAAGATGGAACCAGTATTCGGTTTGATCGTAATGCGGCGGTTTTGATTGATCGGAATAATGAGCCGATTGGAACGCGTATTTTCGGGCCGGTCACACGTGAATTGCGCGCAAGGCAATTCATGAAGATCGTGTCGCTCGCGCCGGAAGTTATTTAACGGCGCGCTGGAGATCGGAAAGAGAAATGGCTGCGAAGTATAAAAAAGGCGACCGGGTGCAAGTAATCGCCGGTAAGGATAAGGGCAAACAAGGAGAAATCCTTCTCGTCCTGCGCGCTAAAGAGCGCGCCGTCGTTCGGGGCGTCAACGTGGCGCGACGGCATACAAGGGCGAGTCAGACTTCGCCTGGTGGGATTGTGGATAAGGAAATGCCGATCGCGGTATCAAACCTTGCCCATGTCGATCCGAAAGACGATAAGCCGACCCGGGTGGGATTTAAATTTCTCGATGATGGCCGCAAGGTGCGTTTCGCAAAACGCTCCGGCGAAGTCATCGATAGCTGAGGAGACGTTCACGATGGCTAATGGAGGTTACGTGCCGCGCCTCAGAGAACACTACGACAACGTGGTGCGGGCGACGCTTGGCGAACAGTTTAACTATGCGAATGCTCTGCAAACGCCGCGTCTCGATAAGATCGTGGTGAATATCGGCGCAGGCGAGGCGGTTGGCGATAGTAAGAAGATCAATTCGATCTGTGATGACTTAGCGGCGATTACCGGCCAAAAACCGGTGGTCACCCATGCTAAGAAATCTATCGCGAACTTTAAATTACGCGAAGGCATGCCGATCGGTGCGAAGGTTACGCTGCGCCGGACACGTATGTATGAATTTATGGATCGATTAGTCACGGTCGCGTTGCCGCGGGTTCGTGACTTTCGGGGACTTTCTCCGCGCAGCTTCGACGGTCGCGGGAATTATTCGCTCGGCTTGAAAGAGCAGATCGTGTTTCCGGAAATCGATTACGACAAAGTGGATTCGATCCGCGGTATGGACATTGTCATCTGCACGACGGCCGATAACAACGAGGAAGCACATGCTCTTCTCGTTGGTTTCAATATGCCGTTTCGCACTTGAGTCACTGGTGAGGTCTTGAAGCATGGCTAAGAAAAGCGCCATCGAACGTAATAAAAAGAGAATGCGGTTGGTCGAGAGGTATGCGGCTAAGCGTGAGCGGTTGAAGGCAATTGCGAGTGATCGTGAGTTGCCGGCCGAGGAGCGTTTCGCAGCTCGGTTGAAACTCGCGCAATTGCCGCGCAATTCCGCACCGGTGCGTATTCGTAACCGTTGCGAATTGTCCGGACGTCCGCGTGGATTTTACCGGAAGTTCAAATTGTCGCGCATCGCGTTGCGTGAATTGGCATCGAACGGTCATATCCCCGGTATGACTAAATCGAGCTGGTAGGGAGAGCGACCGAATGTCAATGAGTGATCCTTTGGGCGATATGCTCACCCGTATCCGGAATGGCCAGCAAAGCGGCCGTTCGACAGTGGTGTGCCCGTCTTCAAAATTACGAACGAACGTTCTCGAGGTCTTGAAGCGCGAAGGCTTTATTCGCGACTTTAGTTGGGCCGAAATTCGCAGCGGTATTAGTGAATTGACCATCGAGCTGAAGTACCACGACGGCGCGCCGGTTATCCGTGAGATCAAGCGGGTTTCGACGCCAGGTCGGCGGGTTTATTCGAAGATTCAGGACCTGCAGCGGGTATATAACGGCATGGGAATATCGATCCTGTCGACGCCGCGTGGCGTGCTCTCGGATGCCGAGGCGCGCGACCATAACGTCGGTGGTGAAGTCCTTTGCCGGGTATTCTAGGAGAATAACGATGTCACGCGTTGGACAAAATCCAGTCACTATTCCGGATGGTGTTGAAGTTTCCGTAGCGGGCGGTGTACTGACGGCGAAGGGCAAGCTGGGCACCTTAACGGTACCCGTGCTGCCAATCGTGGAAGTGAAAGTCGAGGACGGTCAAGTCACCGTAATTCCAACTGGTGGGGGCAAGCGCGCCAAGACCATGTGGGGTACGACCCGCAGCTTGGTTAACAACGCGGTGATCGGTGTATCTGAGGGGTTCACGAAACGCCTCGAAGTCAATGGCGTTGGGTATCGCGCGCAAGTGCAGGGAAAGAAATTGAACCTGCAATTGGGATATAGCCATGACATTGCTTTTGATGTGCCGGAAGGCATTAAGATTGAAGTCGAAGGCGATCGTGGGAACGTTATCGCGGTGAGTGGCTCCAACAAACAAGTCGTTGGCCAAGTCGCTAGTGAAATCCGCAGTTTTCGTAAACCGGAGCCCTATAAGGGCAAAGGTGTTAAGTACGCCGATGAGCAAATCCTTCGGAAAGAAGGCAAGAAGAAGTAAAGGGTTCCGACGATGTTGGATAATAAGAAGCTGTTCGAACGCCGTAAACGGCGCACGCGCCATCGGTTGCGAAAGACCGAGCGTATTAAGCCGCGTTTGTCCGTATTCCGGTCGAGCAAGCACATCTATGCGCAGATCATCGATGACATTGCGGGTAAGACAGTAGCCGCTGCGTCGAGTATCGACAAAGAATTGCGGGAGGGCCTGAAGACCGGCGCCGACCGTGATGCCGCCGCACTTGTGGGTAAGTTGGTTGCCGACCGTGCAAAAAAGGCGGGTGTCGAGACGGTGGTTTTCGACCGCGGCGGATATCTGTACCACGGCCGTGTGAAGGCGTTGGGAGACGCCGCACGCGAAGCTGGTCTTAAATTTTAGTGAGGGACTGAAGTAATGGCGCGAATGCAAAGTGAGCGCGGCGGCCGTGATCGGCGTGACGATGGACCGGATCTCGTTGAGAAGCTGGTGGCCATCAACCGTGTCGCCAAGGTCGTCAAGGGTGGACGCCGCTTCGGTTTCTCCGCGATTGTCGTCGTAGGCGACGGTAACGGGCGAGTCGGATACGGTTTGGGTAAGGCCCGTGAAGTGCCGGAAGCAATCCGTAAGGCCACTGATAAGGCCCGCAAGGATATGATTCGGGTGCCGCTCCGTGAAGGCCGCACCTTGCATCACGATATCAACGGTCGCTATGGCGCCGGTCGGGTGTCGTTGCGCAATGCACCTCCAGGTACGGGTATTATTGCGGGTGGACCGATGCGCGCTGTCTTTGAGGCTCTCGGTGTACAAGACGTCGTTGCCAAATCCATCGGCACGTCGAATGCGCACAATATGGTCAAGGCAACGTTCCAGGCCCTCGCTTCCTGCGTGTCTCCGCGTCAGATCGCGGCCAAGCGCGGCAAAAAGGTCGGGGATATTGTCGGCCGTCGCGATGACGGTAACGGCAAGGCGAAGGAACAGGCCGATGGCGAGTAAAAAGACACTTCGGGTAACTCAAACCGGTAGCCCAATCCGGCGCCAGCAAGATCAACGCGCGACGTTGGTCGGTCTCGGATTGAACAAGATGCATCGGACGCGAGAATTGGAAGATACGCCTTCGGTGCGTGGCATGATCGATAAGGTCAAGCACCTCGTTCGCATCGAAGATTGATTTGGGACGTCGCTAGACGTCCCGCGGAGAATAGAAGCATGAAACTGCACGAATTGTCGGACAATAAGGGCGCTCGCCACAACTCTAAGCGGCTTGGACGCGGTATTGGTTCCGGAAAAGGCAAAACGGCGGGACGTGGGCATAAGGGGCAAAAGTCTCGGGCCGGCGCGACGATCAAAGGGTTCGAAGGCGGCCAAATGCCGTTGTATCGCCGGGTGCCGAAGCGTGGCTTCGTCAATATTTTCCGCAAGAATTATGTTGAAGTAAACGTTGGTCGCCTACAGCAGGCGATCGATGCGAAGAAACTCGACGCCAAGAAGACAATTGACGGCGAGGCTCTGCTTGCTTCCGGCATTGTGCGGCGTATGCGCGATGGCGTTCGCCTCCTTGCGAATGGTGAGTTGAATACCAAAATAACGATTGAGGTCGCCGGCGCGTCGAAAGGCGCTGTCGAACTTGTTGAAAAGGCGGGCGGTACGGTCGTTATGCTCGGAAAATCCGACGATACGGAGAAGCCGGCAAAGAAAACAAAGGCCAAAGCAAAAGCCGGGCCGTCCGATGAGGACAACGAGGCGTCGGAAAAGAGCGAAGACTGACGCGATAGGGCGGGAACCTAAATAATGGCTTCAGCGGCCGAACAACTCGCGGCAAACTTTAATTTCGGCGCATTCTCCAAGGCGACCGAACTCAAGAAACGGATATGGTTTACGCTGGGTGCCCTCGTGGTCTATCGGCTTGGCACCTATATTCCGTTGCCGGGTATCGACGCTCAAGTTTTGAGAGATGTTTTTTCACAGCAACAGGGCGGCATTATCGGGATGCTGGACATGTTTGCTGGCGGCGCCTTGGGGCGGATGTCGATTTTCGCCCTAAATATCATGCCGTATATCTCGGCCTCCATCATTATGCAGCTGCTGACCGCGGTCTCGCCCAAATTCATAGCGATGAAAAAAGAAGGCGAGTCGGGCCGTAAGCAGATCAACCAATATACTCGCTACGGTACGGTTCTTTTAGCGACGTTCCAGGCATATGGCCTGGCCGTGGGTATGGAAGGTATGACCGGCAGCAACGGCAGTAGCGCGGTAATGAACGCAGGCCTGTTCTTCCGGGCGACAACGGTCATTACCATTGTCGGTGGTACAATCTTTCTAATGTGGCTGGGTGAGCAAATCACTCAACGCGGTGTCGGCAACGGAATCTCTCTGATTATTTTCGCGGGCATTATCGCCGAGCTTCCGGCGGCCCTAATACAAACTATGGAGATGGGCCGAACTGGTGCCCTGCCTACGATTGCCATCATCAGCATCATGGTTTTGGCGGTGGCGGTTATTACCGGGATCGTGTTCATCGAGCGCTCACAGCGCCGCCTAATCGTGCAATACCCAAAGCGTCAGCAAGGGAACAAGATGTTTGGCGGAGAATCGTCGCATCTGCCGTTGAAACTCAATACGGCCGGTGTCATCCCGCCGATTTTCGCCAGTTCAATGCTTTTGCTTCCGGTTAGCATCATAAGTTTCTCCGGTGGGCGTGGCCCCGAATGGTTGACGACGGTTTCGGCGATGATTGGACCAGGGCAACCTTTGTTCCTGCTTTTATTCGTATCGTTGATCGTCTTCTTTGCCTTCTTCTACACAGCCATCGTCTTCAATCCGGAAGAGACAGCGGATAACTTGAAGCGCTATGGCGGATTCATTCCGGGTATTCGTCCTGGTAAGAATACGGCGGATTATCTCGACTACGTCCTGACTCGTTTGACTTTTGTCGGTGCAGGCTATCTTGCGGTGATCTGTATCATTCCGGAATGGCTGCGCAATGAGTTTGCCGTGCCGTTCTACTTCGGCGGCACGAGTTTACTGATCGTTGTCACGGTGACGATGGATACGGTTGCCCAAGTGCATTCACATTTGTTGGCTCATCAATATGAAGGGTTGATCAAGAAATCGCGTTTACGTGGGAGGCGCGGATGATCCTGATTCTTTTGGGCCCTCCGGGTAGCGGAAAAGGTACACAGGCAAAGCGTTTGGAAGACGGACGCGGATTGGTTCAGCTGTCGACCGGTGATATGCTGCGGGCCGCCGTGGCGTCCGGCAACGAGATGGGTCAACAGGCGAAGAAGGTGATGGGCGCGGGCGAGCTGATGCCCGACGAAATCATGATCCAGATCATCTCCGACCGTATAGACGAGCCCGATTGCCAAAACGGCTTTATCCTCGATGGTTTTCCGCGGACGACACCGCAGGCTGAAGCATTGGATAAGCTGCTCGATGCGAAATCTTTGAACTTGGGTAAGGTCATCGAATTGAAAGTTGATGAGGAAGCCCTGGTAGAGCGGGTAACCGGAAGATACAGCTGTGCGAAATGCGGCTCTGGATATCACGATAAATTTCAGCAGCCCAAGCAGGACGGCGTTTGCGATTCGTGCGGGTCGACGGAGTTTTCCCGCCGTTCCGACGATAACGAGGAAACGGTACGCTCGCGTTTGGCAGCCTATCACGATCAAACGGCTGAAATCGTGCCGTATTATCTTGGAAAAGGCTTGTTAGCCGAGATCAACGGTATGGCAGAAATTCAAGATGTTACCGTTGCAATTGAAGGCATCATTGCTTGATGTGAGTGTTTGACACGGGAAGTCAAAACCCTATAATCCGTCGCTCCGGGAGCGGTGCGGCCCCCGGCCAGGTTTTGTCGACCCCAATGAACTATAGAATTACACGTAGCCGGTAGATAACGGCAGGCGTAAGGAGTATTCGACGTGGCGCGTATTGCAGGCGTAAACATACCGACCCAAAAGCGGGTTTCCATCGCTTTGACGTACATCCATGGGATTGGTCGCACCAAGGCAAACCAGATTTGCACGAAGTGCGGCATTCCCGATGAGCGCCGGGTTAATGACCTTACTGAAGAAGAAGTAATTCGGGTTCGTGAAGCCATCGACACTGATTACATCGTCGAAGGCGATCTACGTCGCGAAGTTGCGATGAATATTAAGCGTTTGATGGATTTGGGCTGCTATCGCGGCGTCCGGCACCGTAAGGGATTGCCGGTAAACGGCCAACGCACGCACACGAATGCGCGCACCCGTAAGGGCCCGGCCCGCGCGATTGCCGGCAAAAAGAAAGTCACGAAGTAAAAGGATCGTCCCATGGCGAAGGCTGCTACAACGCGCGTGCGCAGACGCGAGCGGAAGAACATTACCTCGGGCGTAGCGCATGTGAATGCGACGTTCAATAATACTCTGATCACCATTACCGACGCGCAGGGAAATGCCATTTCTTGGTCTTCCGCAGGCGGGATGGGGTTCAAGGGAAGTCGGAAATCGACACCGTACGCGGCGCAGGTTGCGGCGGAAAGTGCCGCTCAAAAAGCTCAAGAGCATGGCATGAAGACATTGGAAGTGAATGTGAAGGGGCCGGGTTCCGGACGCGAATCCGCTTTGCGGGCTTTGCAAGCCGCGGGCTTTAATATTACGGCCATCCGTGATGTGACGCCGATCCCTCACAATGGATGCCGCCCGCCGAAGCGTCGTCGGGTCTGATCTATACCGGTCGGGGCATGTGCCGCCGGCCGTGAATTGAGATTGTCTGAGGAAGCGAATAGGCGCTTCCATTTACTATTAGAATGAGGTTGCGACTGTGATCCAAAATAATTGGCAAGCTCTTATCAAGCCGAATAAGCTCGCTGTCGAAGGCGGACACGATCCTGCACGTATGGCGACGATCGTCGCTGAGCCGCTGGAACGCGGTTTCGGACTGACGCTCGGTAATGCGCTGCGTCGTGTATTATTGTCGTCCCTGCAGGGCGCGGCGGTGACCGCCATCCAGATCGAGGGCGTGTTGCACGAGTTCTCGTCACTGCCGGAGGTCCGCGAAGACGTCACCAATATTATCTTGAACATTAAATCCCTCGCCCTGCTCATGCATGGCGAAGGCCCGAAGCGTATGCGGCTTTCGGTGAATGGCCCGTGTGAAGTCACGGCGGCGATGATTGAGACCGGCCATGACATTGAAGTCATGAATCCGGACTTGGTGATCTGCACGCTTGATAAAGGCGCCAAGTTCAACATGGAACTGACCGTAGATACGGGTAAAGGCTATGTTGCGGCGGCTCAGAACCGGCCAGCAGATGCGCCTATTGGCCTCATTCCGATCGATTCGGTGTTCAGCCCAGTTCGCAAAGCCACCTATAAGGTCGACAACACGCGTGTTGGACAAGTCACTGATTATGACAAGCTTTCCTTCACGATGGAAACGAACGGGACCGTGACGCCGGAAGATGCGGTGGCGCTCGCTGGTCGTATCTTGCAGGACCAATTGCAGCTTTTCATCAATTTTGACGAGCCGACAGCGCGCGTCGAGGAAGATCGTCCGTCCGAGTTGCCGTTCAACAAGAACCTGTTGCGCAAGGTCGATGAGTTGGAACTTTCCGTCCGCTCGGCAAATTGCCTTAAGAACGACAATATCGTCTATATCGGCGATCTCGTCCAAAAGACCGAAGCCGAAATGCTTCGGACACCAAATTTCGGCCGCAAGTCGCTGAATGAAATCAAGGAAGTGTTGACTCAAATGGGCCTACACCTTGGTATGGAAATTCCGACATGGCCGCCGGAGAACATCGAAGAACTCGCAAAGCGGCTCGAAGAGCCGTTCTAATTAGCGGGCAATTAGTTTAAGGAGTTGCGATCATGCGACATCGTATGAGCGGTCGTAAGTTGAACCGGACGAAAGAGCATCGCAAGGCGATGTTCTCGAATATGGCTGCTGCTTTGATCAAACACGAACAGATCACGACGACGCTGCCGAAAGCGAAGGATTTGCGTCCGATTGTGGAGAAGTTAATCACGCTTGGTAAGCGTGGTCGGTTACATGATCGTCGCCGAGCGTTCGCGATGCTGCGCGATGATGCGACGACAGCGAAACTGTTCGATACGTTGGCTGAACGTTATGCAGAACGTAGCGGTGGATATATCCGTGTTTTGAAGGCGGGCTACCGTTATGGCGATACGGCGCCGATGGCGGTGATTGAGCTGGTGGAACGTGATGAAGGCGCCAAGGGACTCGATTCGGGACCGTTGGCGGAAGAAGCGGCATAATTCCTTATCTTTTCGTGTAATTTAAAAGGTCGGCTTATGCCGGCCTTTTTCTTTGCCGTATCGGGGCTTGTATCCCTGCGCGACCGTGAATAGATAGCGGGATGCAACGAAATACTTTTAAAAGTTTTGCGGTGGGAATGGCGCTAATTGCGCTCGGTAACGCATCCGAACTCTCAGCCCAGACACGCGCAGCACCCAGCAGTGGTGCGGAGATAAAGTTGTCCTTCGCGCCGATCGTACGAAAGACCGGGCCTGCGGTCGTCAATATCTTTGCTCGTCGAAAGGTCGTCGAACAGCGGCAAGGCTGGGTATTCAACGATCCCTTTTTCCGCCGGTTTTTCGGTGAACAATTACCGTTTGGCAGTGATGGTGGAAACAGAAGCCGGGTTGAAAATTCACTTGGCTCTGGTGTCATTGTCGGGGCAGACGGGATCATCGTCACCAATAATCATGTCATCAAGGATGCCAATGATATCAAAGTGGTGCTCTCCGACCGCCGCGAATTTGATGCGACTTTGTTGCTTAAGGATAAACGCACGGACATCGCGGTCCTGCGGATAGATGTGAGTGGCGAAAAGTTGCCGATGGTTGCATTTTCAGATTCCGACGACCTTGAAGTGGGCGATTTGGTATTGGCGTTGGGGAATCCATTTGGAGTGGGACGCACGGTGACGAGCGGTATCGTCTCGGCTTTGGCGCGCACGACGGTGGGGATCACCGATTACCGGTTCTTTATACAGACCGATGCCGCGATCAATCCGGGCAATTCGGGTGGTGCATTGGTGGATATGTCGGGACGGCTCGTAGGTATAAATACGGCAATTTATTCGCGTAATGGCGGTTCTCTGGGAATTGGATTTGCGGTACCAAGTAATATGGTTAGGACCATCGTTTCCAGTGCGGTAAGCGGTAAACCATTGGTGCGGCCCTGGGTTAGTTTTATTGGAAAGACGGTGACACCGGACATCGCTAATGCGATAGGGCTGGAACGCCCGTCCGGCGTGTTGGTGGAAGACGTCCATGAAGGTGGTCCCGCGGCCGATGCGGGACTGAGGTCTGGCGACGTTATTTTGCGCCTCGGCAGGCATGAGATAGATGATGCGCAGGCATTGCGCTTTAGACTCGCGACGCGACGCCTTGGCGATACTGTAAAGTTGACCGTGTTTCGTAAAGGAAAACGATTGTTGGTTGCGTTGGAATTAGTGCCACCACCAGATTTTCCGTCACGCAATATTACAGACCTTGAAGGCAGGCATCCTCTTTTAGGTGCCAAGGTGGCGAACTTGAACCCAGCGTTGGCGGCGGAATTGGGGATCGACTCTGATGCGAGTGGTGTGATGGTTCTATCCGTGCAACGGGATTCCCCCGCTGCTCGATACGGCTTTAAACCAGGCGATATTGTCTTGGAAATAAACGAAGTAAGAATTGCCAAAGTTGAAGACTTGAAGCGTTTCGTGGAGAAACTCTACGATGGCTGGAATCTGAGACTACGGCGAGGCAATCGCTTGATAAACGTTCGGATTGGATAGAAGCGTTGGCATCGCAGGGCGGTTTATTCGAATCTGAGGCGCCGCGGCCCTTGGCGGATAGGCTACGTCCGACCTCTATCGATGACATTGTGGGACAGGAACGGTTATTGGGCGAAACTGGTCCCTTGCGCCGGATGCTTGATGATGGCCGCCTAGTGTCGCTCATTCTTTGGGGACCCCCTGGGTCTGGGAAAACCACTATCGCACGCCTCTTGGCGGATCATGTGGACTTGGAGTTCGAACCGTTATCGGCGGTATTCTCCGGTGTAGCCGACCTTCGCAAAGTTTTCGAAAAGGCAAAGCAGCAACGATTGGGCGGTCGGGGGACGCTCCTATTCGTTGATGAAATTCACCGTTTTAATCGTGCTCAACAGGATGGGTTCCTTCCCTATGTGGAGGACGGCACTGTGGTCCTTGTCGGGGCGACGACGGAGAATCCAAGTTTCGAACTGAACGCCGCCGTGCTTTCCCGATGCCAGGTTTTCGTTTTGGAACGATTGGATGCGGAAGCTTTGGAGGCATTGTTGCTCCGGGCGGAAGCGGCGGAAGGACGTGCGCTTCCGCTAGACGAGGATGCCCGTGTCGCAGTTCGTGCTATGGCGGATGGCGATGGTCGCTTCCTGCTCAATCTGTGCGAACAGCTCTTTCAGCTGCAGGCGGGCAAGGTCCTCGATACGGCGGCTTTGAGTGAAGTCATTCAGCGTCGGGCTCCGGTCTACGATAAGGCGCAGGAGGGTCACTACAATCTGATCAGCGCATTGCATAAATCCCTACGCGGTTCGGATACGGACGCGGCGCTGTATTGGTTGGCGCGGATGTTATCCGGCGGTGAGGACCCTCGGTTTATCGCCCGTCGGCTATTGCGGTTCGCTTACGAGGATATTGGCCTCGCAGATCCAAATGCAGCGGTGCAAGCACTCACCGCGTGGGAGACTTATGAACGGTTGGGAACACCCGAAGGTGAATTGGCATTGGCGCAAGCGGTGATCTATCTCGGCACCGCGCCGAAGTCGAATGCGGCCTATAAGGCCTATGGGTCAGCGATGCGTGCGGCGAAGGAGACTGGCTCTCTGATGCCGCCCAAACATATTCTTAACGCACCGACCAAGCTGATGTCGGAGCTCGGATATGGCGACGGTTATGCTTACGACCACGATGCGGAAGATGGATTCTCGGGGCAAGATTATTTCCCCGAAGATATGGACCGACAAATCCTTTATTCGCCCGTAGACCGTGGTTTTGAGCGGGAAGTCCGCAAACGATTGCAATACTGGTCAGATTTAAGGACGAAACGATCGGGCGGTCAGGC
>CAXAGK010000034.1:0-16457 GCA_963968305.1 uncultured Rickettsiales bacterium
TGGTTTGCCTTCGGTCACGGTTCCGGTCTTATCAAGGACAATCGTATCCGCTTCTCCCAGACGTTCGAGGACTTCCGCATCGCGAATTAATACACCGGCTTTAGCACCACGACCCATTCCGACCATGATCGACATCGGCGTCGCCAATCCCAATGCGCAGGGGCAGGCAATGATCAGGACTGAGACCGCTGCGATCAAGCCGTGCGCGAGGGCAGGGGATGGGCCCCAGATGCTCCAAGCTAGAAAAGCCGCTAATGCCGACAATGCGACGGTTGGAACGAAGAAACCCGCGACCTTGTCGGCGACCCGCTGGATTGGGGCTCGGCTTCTCTGTGCTTCGGAGACCATTGTCGCGATACGAGCGAGTACCGTGTCGCCGCCGACAGCGTCCGCGCGCATGGTGAATGCACCAAGGCCATTAAGAGTGCCGCCGACGACAAGGTCTCCCGGTGTCTTTTCAACCGGGATGGGCTCTCCTGTGACCATGGATTCGTCAACGGCGCTGGTGCCTGCAGATACCACTCCGTCTGCCGGAATGCTCTCACCGGGAAGGATACGTAAGATGTCACCCGCATAGATATTTTCGAGAGCGATATCTTCGTCCGGCATTCCCTCGACAATGCGCCGTGCAGTTTTTGGCGCGAGATCAAGCAGGAGACGCAACGCTTCGCCTGTGCGACCACGCGCTCCCAATTCCATAATCTGACCCAATAGAACCAGAGAGATGATGACCGCCGCTGCCTCGAAATAGAGACCGAGGACGCCGTCTTCACCCTGAAATCCGGTGGGAAACATGCCTGGCGCGAGGAGGGCGAGGAGACTGAAGAGATAGGCAGCACCGGTGCCGAGCGCGATTAGTGTGAACATGTTTGGGTGCCAAGGCGAAATCGATCTCCAGCCGCGTTCGAAAAAGGGGAATCCGGCCCAGAGGACGACCGGCGTCGACAAGATGAATTGCAGCCAACCGCTCCACTCCCCGCTCATGATGGCGCCGAGACCGGAGACATGTTTGGACATTGCTATGGCAAAGACCGGTGCGGTGAAGATAGCGGCGACCCAGAACCGCTGTCGCATGTCGTCAAGCTCTGAGTTTTCGTCGCAGACTTCCAACGGGTTCGCGGGCTCCAACGCCATACCGCAGATCGGACAGGCATCGGGGCCTTCGTTCCAGACTTCCGGGTCCATCGGACAGATATAGCCGGTGGTGTGTTGTGCGCTCCGGGTAGGGCGCGCCATCGGCCCTTCATTTAAAAACTTGGTCGGATCAGCGATGAACTTTTCAGCGCATCCGGTACAACAAAAATAATAACGCTCGCCATCGTGATCTCGGCTTTGCGGAGGAGGCGTCCCTGCCGGATCGACGGTCATACCGCAGACGGGGTCAGTCGCCGGGTCGCTATTTGTGTGGAGCGTCATTTTGTTGGTGCCGACCTGATAAACACGCTTGCCAAGAGCTTTAAACCCTACAGCAACTGTAGGGTCAAGCGATAGTCACTATTTCCAGGTTGGTGCGACTTCCTGCATCGCGGATTCAATGCTCCCGCTAAGAAACAACCGACGAGTGGGAATGCCGGCCGCTTTCGCCGCCTGCATATCTGTGTCCTTATCACCGATCATAAAACTACGAGACAGATCAACCGGCCATTCGTTCATGGCCTGTAGCATCATTCCAGGATTCGGTTTTCGGCAGGCGCAGTTTTGCCTGTATTCGCCATCGCCGAAATCAGGATGATGCGGGCAGTAGTAGAAGGCATCGATATGGGCACCCCGCGCCATCAATGTTTTATTGATATAGGCGTGTAGGCGTTCGATATCCTCTGTCTTGTAAAGCCCTCTGGCGACACCCGCCTGATTTGTGACAATGAAGACATAGTAGCCGAGATCATTTAAGCGTTTGATAGCTCGATCGGACCCTTCCAACCATTTGTAATTGTCGGGATGCCATACGTATCCGGTGTCATGGTTGACGATTCCATCGCGGTCGAGAAAGGCGGCTGGTCGTCGTTGCCATTGGGGCAGCAGTGATTGCGCGCGCTGCAAATCTTCAGGGATACCGATATCGATAAAGGCACCGTCATAGACGGCGCCGCCCAGTTGTCCTTCCGCAGCAGCTTTTGGGAAAATATCATTCTCGATTGACATTGACCCACTGGCATCTTGATCGAGTAGAGATTTACGCAGCCAATAAACGCCGCCGTTGATAAGGGCGTCACCGCTTCCCGACTTCTCGCCGAATTGTGTCACTCTCCCGTCCTCAAGAGCGACGCTTCCGTAACGAGCCGAATCGCTGACTCGGCGTAAAGCGATGCGGGCAGCGATGTCATCCGTCCAATCAGGCGATGCAAGGTCGAGCAAATTAAAGTCGAAATACGAATCGCCATTCAGCAACAAAAACTGATCGGCAAGAAGAGAAGTCGCAAAGCGGAGTGCACCACCAGTTCCGGCTGCGGGCACATCGGACACGATATCAAAGCGGATGTGTTTTAGGTCGAATTCCGCTTCGAAATTGCGGAAATGATGCGCGTGAGGTCCGACCAGCAGAATAATATGTTGGGTGCCGTGACGGGCCAGATGATCGATTAGATAGTTGAGAAAAGGGCGACCGCCGACTTCTAACAAGGGTTTCGGCGTTAACGCAGTGAGTTCGCCCAATCGGGTACCGAGACCGCCGGCCAGTATAACCGCTTGCTTCATTAAGCTGTGTCTTTCGATTGTTGACGTCGCATGGGTGAAAGATACTCTGAAAGGTCGCCAAAATGCGACCGAATGGCATTGCGTGCCTGATGTGAATCTTTTGGAAGCTGATCTCGAAGGAGATCCAGGAAGGCGTAAACCGTATTTAGCGCGGCCATTGAACGCCTTTCGGTTTCTGTCCAGTAGGATGAGATTGGATCGACGGACTTATCACTGACAATTCGGTAAGGCTTATTGATGAGTTGTCGGTGCGCTTGATTGGTCTCGGCCAGAATGAAGTGAGCCAGGGAATTGAGCTCGAAGCGGTTGGGCTCCGGCTCAATCTTCAAATAAGACTCCGCCGTGATTTTGGCGACGAATGCTTCGCCTGAATGTTGAGGAATGACGATTCGGTCCGGTGATGTTGCTAAATTGAGCGCGTAGTCATAATCGATAGTGCTATCGAATCGGTGATAATTTTCACGGGGCCGTAAGGCAAGCGTATAGGGAAAGAAAGCTCGCGCGATCCAGCCGGAATTTCCACTCGGCCAAATGATCGTGGAGGGGTAGTTGATAAATTCTGAAGAATCGGCGAACGAACGCCGAGAAACAGGGTGCAGGATTGATGGTAAATCCCGAAAAAGATCTTCGGCTTTAAGATTGCCTACCGTAAGCCGTCGTAATACTTCGTTCGACGCCTCGAAGGAAAGCCTCAGCAAAGGGATAAGAACCGCTTCCGCACCTTCATCAATTTTGAATTGAGCGTAGGATAAACTACCGTTCGTGATCATGAGATCTTGATTTATAATGAACAAAGTTTCGTCATCGCCTGACTCCAACGTTCGATCAATGGCGTGGAATTGCGTGTTTCGGTCGATTTCATGTTTGTACGCGGAGCCAGCAAATGCCGATGCATGATCCGCTATGGTCCGGCTATCGACACTTGTGTCTTCAAAGAGATACACGCAACGCTCACCAAATTCTTCAAGGGGTTGGGTGCGCTCCAGGAAATAAGTGTAAGACGCTCTGTCCGTATAAAGAAGAAACCGCAAAGGTCGGGTCTCGGCCAGAAACTGCAAATTGTTCGAGCTGATTAAGCCCGGGATCGTATAGTCGGCGAATTTATCGATGAACGGTTTGTCCCAAGCGACAGCGAATATATTGGTTCTGTTCACGTGATCTTCCTAGATCAGATCGCTCGCTCGATACCATTCCAGCGTCGTCTTAACGCCGTCATTGAAATCGGTTGTTGGACGCCATTCCAATGCAGCTTTTGCGCGGCTGCAATCTAGGAAGAGCGACGTCTTAAATGTCGGCTTGCTGGGATCGAATTCCATTTCTAATTCTTTGCCCGAAGCGGCGATGATCCGACTCACAACTTCTTTAACTGGAAAAGCTTCACCGTAGCCGATGTTGTACAATCCGAAGGGCTCGTCTTGTCGTTCCATTGCTCTTTTAACGCAGTCGATGAGATCGTCGACATACAACAAATCCCGTGCCTCTTCACCTTCGCCCCACACGACGATGGGGCCGTTTTGTGCGGTCATGACCTTCGTCACTGTCGCGCCGAACATATGCGAGCGTTTTAGGTCGTACTTGTCGTGTGGGCCGTAAATATTGGAATGACGCAGCACCGTGTATTTCGTCCGCCCAAGGCCGGCATAGAATTCGGCCATCTTCTCAAGGTAGACCTTGGTCCAGCCGACACCAAAATAGTGCGGGGCGATTTCTCCGGTGAAGTCTTCTTCCCGTAACGCGATCTCACTGCTCGGATACATCACGGTACAGCTGAAAAACACCACCTGGCTGACGTTCTGGTCATAGGCTGATCGGAAGATATGCGAGTTCATCACAGCGTTATCGGCGGTGTGGATATAGGGACGATTGACGATATCCCAGGCACCGGACGTGGTCGCGGCCGCTTGAATGACGATGTCGATGTTGTGTAACGCACGCGCCACGTCTTCCTGTTTGGTCAGGTCGGCTGTGATCCATTCGACGTTTGGGCAGTCGAATTCCGGTTTCTCGTGTACAACTGCGACGAGGTCAATATCTGTACGCCGCGAAAGATGTTCGACGGTATTCCGCCCGATAAACCCAGTAGCGCCGCAGACGAGAACTCTTTGTCGATGCGTCATGCGAACTCCTTCATGAAGGCGGTGACGACCTGTGCGCTATTCATTGCAAAACTCGGATGGAGGGCTTTTGCTTTCGCATTATCGATCTCTCCCACACAATACATAAAACCGCCATAGCCGGGGGTGGCTCCGACGATCTCCGCAACTATATCGAGCCGCAGATTTCCGCTTGCAGCCAGATTATAAACGCCCGAGAGCCCATCGCGAAGGGCGGTTTGGATGAAGTCACCAACTTGCCTATGAAGGACATAATTGAATGTAGATGCCGGGTTGAGGGTAAGTTGGCATCTGGGATCGCGGATCATTCGGATGAGACTATTTGGGCGAGCCGTCGGGCCGAGCAAAGCGGTCGGGCGCAAGATTAGATGTGGTCTATCGCTGGCGGTCAATGCGGTTTCGCAGGCCAACTTTACCGCTCGATAAGAATTATCTTTGGGAATTGTGCCTAAGGCGGTGTCTTCTCGTTTAGGGCTATCGCTTTCGGGGTATACGTCGACCGACGAGATATAGATGAACATTCGATGCGGAATGCGTAACACGTTTTGCAATAACGCAACGTTCCGAGAGGCCAGGTCGAAGGACGATGGGTTCGATCGATCATCAGTAAGATCGATCGCGCAATGGATAATCGCATCGTACGGCGCATCATCCCAACGCTGACTAGGATCGATCCCTCTTGTTAGAGATTTGGAGCCCAAGGTTTCGAGAAGGGTGGAACCGAGGCCGCTGTCCGTTCCGGTGACGAGTACTCGCTTAGTCATCGGGTCTCAAGTTATCTTCGGTGAAGGCGTTATAGCGTTTATCGGCAAGATCTCCGTTTTCCGCATACCATGCCATGGTTTCCGCGATACCTCTCGCGAGGGAGACCTCCGGTGCAAAACCGTGGTTGGATGCGCGTGCTGTGTCCATGAGGCGAATTTTATCACCGGCCGGCTTTGTCGTATCCCAAACAATCTCAGTAGGGGTCGCTAGGTTCGCGACCACGGTCTCCGCAATCTGGCGAATTGAGAAGCCTTGGCCGCTGCCCAGATTAACGGGCTCGTTAACACCATTCTCTACCATCAACATCATACCGCGGGCGACGTCCTTGGCATGAATGAAATCCCGCACCGGTGATCCGTCGCCCCAAACCGTCAATGGGGATTCACCGCCCATTGCCCTGTGGATCAATGAGGGAATGACCATCGCATTGGCCGGATCGAAATTATCGAAAGGGCCATAGACATTGGCGGGGCGCACGATGGAGATTTTATCCCATCCGTATTCGATGCGATAAGCTTCCGCTTGCAACTCGCCCATGCGTTTTGCCCATCCGGCAAATCGGTCGTTTGGAGAGGGAAAAGTTTTCCAAACATCGTCTTCGCGGAAATGCTCCGCCGGCGCATAGACGCCAACTGAGCTTGTATAGAGATAGCGTTCGACGCCTTCGCGGCGGGCGGCTTCCATAATGTTGTAAGAAAAGGTCACAGTGGGGACGAGGAAACTCGCCGGACGCTCGCTGGCCATTGCCGGTGAGCCTTTCACACCGGCCAAATTGAAGACGACATCCATTCCTTTTGCTGCTTCAACGCAATTCGAAAACTCGCGAAGATCCGCGCGCACGAACTCGACGCCGTCCGGGGCCCGGCTGGGGTCGTCGAGGGAGACTACCCGAAGGTGTGCACCCGCCTCGCGAAGGCGGGTCACCAGTGGACGGCCAATGAGGCCCGTGCCACCAGTCACCAAGATATTCTTTTCGTTGAAATAACTCATTCTGCCTCGGTTCGCGCAATCTAGCGTGTCAAAAACTTATTGCCCTCGGTTGCGACCCGCGTGCGCCAATAATCCAAGAGGTCACGCATGGTTTTCTCGAACGGGATTTCCGCAGCCCACCCGGTATGGTCCGTGAATTTTCTAGTGTCCGGGACCTGCAAGTCGGCATCGACCGGGCGTATTCGATCCGGGTCTGTCTCAATGCTGATCTCATCCTTCATCGCCGAATACGAAAGCAAGGTATTCAGGATATCGCCAACAGTGCAGCTATGGTCACCGCCGATATTGTAATAAGCGCCCGCCGTAGGATTCACCGTGACGAGCATGTAATAGGCGCGCACTGCGTCCCGGACATCCGCGATGGTGCGCAGTGAGTCCAAATTTCCGACTTTAAGAACCGGCGGGATCATTTCCGCCTCTATTAGAGCGATCTGTTTGGCGAAAGTTGATTCCGCGAAGACGTCACCGCGTCGCGGTCCGGTATGCGTGAACATGCGGGTTGTCATCACCGTCATGTCGAAGGCCTCGGCATAATAGCGGCCGATCAAGTCCGTGCCGACCTTGCTGATGGCGTAGGGGGAAGCGGGATGAAATCCGCATTCCTCATCGATGGGAATTTTGTCCTTTGGCACGCGTCCAAAAACTTCCGACGACGCGCAAACATGGATCACTGCTTTTGGTGTCGTGAGGCGAAGCGCATCGAGCAGTCGAGTGGTGCCTTGAATATTGGTGTCTAAGGTATCGAGTGGGCTCTCGAAACTAGTGCGCGGGTAGCTTTGGGCCGCGAGATGAAAAACGTAATCAGGCGTGGACTTCCGCACGACGTCTTGCACCGCGAGCGTGTCCCGGATATCGCCATAGAGCAGCCGAACTCGGTCACGGGCATTGATGCGCGGCACCAGGGTCTCAAGATTGTCGAGTGGGCTGCGCCAGCGGCACATGCCGTCGACTTCCCAATTGGTATGTTCGATCAAATACTCGGCAAGATGCGAGCCAACCATGCCGGTGATACCTGTGATAAGAGCGCGCTGTTTGCCCATCAGTTCGCCTTCATGAAGCTGTCGATACTGTCGGCAATATGCACGCGCGCCGCGTCATCGATATGTTGGTGGTTACCGAAGGAGAAACCCCGGTCCATGACCGCGCTGGCGTGCTGCAAATCGCCGTACACGCGGTGCGGATACATTTTCAAGCCAGGTTGCCGAGCAATATTGCCGCAGATAATGGGCCGGGTTTCAATTCCGTTGGCGCCGAGGGCTGTCATGATGTCTTCGACGCCGAAGAGGGTGCTCTCCGCTATCGTGATCGGAAATCCGAACCAGGAATGCGCGCCTTCCGGCGTTTCCGTCTGACAGTGTAAATGGTCGGCGTGTTTCGCAAAATGTTGACCGAACCATTCCGCATTCTCGCGCCGTGTCTTCACGTAGTCGCGGAGCTTCGGCAATTGCACCAACCCCATGGCTCCTTGCAGTTCTGTTGCGCGCAAATTGTAGCCGAGATTGACGAACAGAAAACGGGGGTGGATGTCAGGATAACGATCGATCCAAGGTTGGCGGTCTTCTACTTCCCGGATCCAGCCATGTGCCCGCAGGATGCGCATCAACTCCGCGTCGCGTTTGTTGCGAGCGATGGTCATTCCCCCTTCGAGAGTCGTCATGTGATGTGAGAAATAAAAGCTGAAAGTTCCCGCCCGTCCGAATGAGCCGACCGGAGCGCCTCGATATGTCGCACCCAAGGCTTCGCAGCAATCTTCGATCAACATTAGCGAATGACGCTCGCAAATTGATAATATGCTCTCTATGTCACAAGGGTTGCCGTACACATGCACGATCATGACGCCCCGTGTCTTGGGGCCGATGGCGGCTTCGAGTTCGTTCGGATCGATATTTAATGTCTGAGGGTCGATATCGACGACGACAGGGACCAGTCCCATCTGGATCAGCGGACATACGGTGGTGGACCAGGAGAGGGCAGGGACAATCACTTCGTCGCCGGGTCTGAGCGCATCTTCCGCATCTGGATTGGCAAGCGCGGCGATGGCAAGAAGGTTAGCGGACGAGCCGGAATTCACCATGACGGCATTGCCGTGACCATAGGGAGCGCAGAACGCCTTTTCGAATGCCTTTACCTTTTCGCCCATAGTGACCCGCGTCGTCAGCATACAGTCGAGCGCTGCGTTGATTTCGTCGGCGGAGAACGTGGGTTCGTGCAAGCGGACTGTTGGGTCGCTTTCCTCGAAACTGAAATCGTGGGCGGCGTCGCAATAAGCTTCGATAGCCTCGGTGACGCGTTGGCGTAATGTGTCGCGGTCGGTCATCCCAGTAATCCTTTAGAACGGGCCGCGGAACTCGGCGATTTCCCGCGCCTCGATCTCCGGCGCGATCCAATCGTCACAGCCATGGATGAGCCCATAGGCTGCTTCCGCAATGGTCTGCCCGCTTGGATAATAGATATCCTCGAGGGGGCGCGTGGTGGGACAGGGTGTCGGCGCATACCCCAACCGCTTCATCTTGGGAATGCCTTCGCTACCGAACAACTCTACCAATTGCGCGACGATCTCACTACCGGCACCGCAGGTCGTCCAGCTAGTGTCGACGATCAAGAGATGCCCGGTCTTTCGCACAGATGCTGCGATGGTATCGATGTCCATCGGGGCAAGGCTGACGGGATCGATCACTTCGGCCGAGATACCGTTGTCTTTCAGTGCGCGGGCTGCGCGCAGGCACTCGACGACCATGTGGCTGATGCCGACGATGGTGACGTCGTCGCCTTCGGTAAGGAGGCGGGCCTCGCCAAACGGAACTTCATACTGGGCTTCCGGGACGACGCCGCGATTGCCGTACAGCATGCGGTGTTCCATGAAGACGACCGGGTTGTCGTCGCGGATGGCCGCGATCATGCAACCTTTCGCGTCGTGCGGAGTCGTCGGCGCCACGACTTTGATTCCCGGCACATGCATGAAATAGGAATGAATGGCTTGGCTGTGTTGGGCACCTTGTCCCCAACTGCGGCCGATGATGCCACGCACGACGATGGGCACATTGCAGGCGCCTGCGAACATGTAAGATGTTTTGGCTGCAATATTCACCAGCTGGTTCATACAAAGCAGCAGAAAATCCATCCGTTGATGCACATGAATGGGACGCATACCGGCAAGCGCCGCGCCGATGGCAACACCGGTCATTGCATCCTCTGCCAGTGGCGTGTCGAAATTTCGATCCGCCCCGAAATCGTCGTGCAGACCGGCTGTCGTGCCGTACATGCCACGCGCATCGTCGACACCAAGCCCGAAGACAAAGACGTCCGGATCGCGGGACATCTCTTGATGCACGGCTTCGTGCAAGGCTTCGCCGTAGCTGAGTTCCCGATCGGACATTTCAGCGGAAGACATGATCGAAGATCTCCTCTTCCGTGGGGTAGGGGCTCGCCTCGGCGAAAGCGATTGCTTCGGCGATCTCCGATTCCACATCCGCATTGATTTCATTGCGGCGCGCGGTCGGCAATTCACCGGCAATCCGGGCCATGTCGTCACGGGCAATCCAATCGTCCAACTCATCATCGGGACGGTATTTCCAAACACGATCTTCGTCCGGGCCGACATGGTCGCGCCAGCGCGCGGTCAGGCATTCCAGAAATTGCGGACCGTTACCGCTTCGGATTTTCCCCAAAGCCTCTGACGTCGCATCGCGAATCTCCACTGTTGATCCGCTCTCGACACGATTTGCCGGGATGCGATAACTCTCTGCCCTCTCGCAGAAATTCACGTCCGGCATTCGGTCCCGTGTCGGAGAATAAATGGCGTAACCGTTATTCTCACAAACGAAGAGGACGGGAAGTTGTTTTAGCGCCGCGAAATTCAGACTTTCATGAAAAACGCCCTCGTCTGTCGCCCCATCTCCAAAAAACACAATGACGGCGGTCTTCTGCTTGCGCATTTTGATGGCCAGTGCGTAGCCCACTGCTTGCGGAATAGTCGTCGCGACAATCGCCGAAGTGCCCATCATGCCAACGGACAAGTCAATCAGGTGCATGGACCCTGCCTTACCGCGCGCACTGCCGCCGGCCTTTCCGTACAATTCCGCCATCATCGCGTTAAGGTCGCCGCCCTTGGCGAGATACAGCGCGTGTCCGCGATACGTGCCGAACACGATATCCGCCGGATCCAGCGCGGCACAGATACCCACCGAGACCGCTTCCTGGCCAATGGACAGATGAACCGGACTTTTGATGTGATCAGAAGGGTATAGGCGAATAATTTCTTCTTCGACGCGACGAATGCGATAGAGATTGCGATAGAGCGCTTCTTGCTGATTTTCGGTCAACTGATTGGCTATTCGGTACTTATTCTGTGAATACGATGCTAAATTCGAATCATCATTAAGTTAATACTAAATATCGAGGGTTTCGGCTACAATATTACGACATGTGGTAGATGACTTGGAATCTGGATGGAAAACATCATTTATTGATGAGGCCGCGCTGGAATAGGGGTAAACCATGACTGTACAGCAAACGATCGAGACCAAAATCAACGATGCTTTGGCGCCCAGCCATCTCATGGTGGTCAATGAAAGCTATATGCATAGTGTCCCGCCGGGTTCGGAATCGCATTTTAAGCTGGTGATCGTCACCGATACTTTCTCAGGTGTGCCTAGGGTTCGTCGCCATCAAACCGTCAACGGCATTTTGAAAGATGAGTTGGCCGGACCACTCCACGCATTGTCGATGGAGACACTGACGCTAGAGGAGTGGGAGCGGAAAGGTGGTGTCGTGCGCCAATCTCCCGATTGCCTTGGTGGCGGGAAAACGGACCTTTAGTCGATCGTTAACAATCTCAAGGTATTTTGGACGCTGTCGCGCAATTACTTTTAAACTCGGCGGCTTTCGTACGAGACTCAGTTACACGGGCGGTCCAGGCGCGGTAATTTATCGTGGCCTTGGTTGGGGGTTTATGACCGACGATATGTCGGAAGATAATGCAGATGGAGAGGCGAGTTCCGCAGAAACCGAAGAATTCGATAGGGATCGGATGTACCGGTTAGCCGAACAGAAGACCCGCACGGGTCGACGCGACTTAGCGTAGACGATCGCCAATCTATTCTATGCCGGACCGAGTGTGTTGTCGGAACGCGAACGCACGCTGATATTCGATATTCTACGTCGGGTCATTAGCGTTGCCGAATTGGCGGTTCGCCGGTAAGTAAGCGCTCAACTTGCTGACTTCGACGACGCGCCAAGCGATCTTGTCATTGCCTTGGCGAATGATGAAATTGAAGTCGCGTATCCGATCCTAACACGCAGTCGTGCGCTGGAGGACGAGCAATTAATCGAGGTGGTGCAAACGCGGGCGCAAGAGCACCAGCTCGCGGTAGCGCTCCGGGAGAATATCCCGGGCACAGTCTCCGATGCATTGGTTGCGACCAACAACGAAAAAGTTGTCACGACGCTGCTCCAGAAGGCCACGGCCGAAATCTCGCGAGCGACCTTAGAGTATCTGGTTGAACAATCGAGGTGGATCGATGCGTATCAAGAACCGATCCTCCGACGTGAAGATCTTCCCGTCGATTTTGCGAAACGGATGTATCGTTGGGTTTCCGATGCGTTGCGGCAGCATATAGTCGAGAATTTCGAGATTGATGAAAATGAGTTATCTCGATTGTTGGATGACGCCATCGAGGAAGAGACTGGCCGTACCGAGCCGCAACAACGATCCGATGCCGCATCGCGGTTGATTGCGATATTGAGCGAAGGTGGCCAAGCAACGCCAGGGTTACTCCTTGATGCGTTGGAAGAGGGCGAGGTACGTCTGTTTATTGGCATCCTGCGGCAGCGAACCGGTCTACGGGAGGCCATGCTGATGCGTATGCTAATGGAACCCAAAGGCGAAGGCTTGGCCATTATCTGCAAAGCCTCCGAATTAGAGAGAGCCGGTATGGAGCGTGTCTTTGAGATTACATCAGGACGTCTCGGTCTGATTCGGCGATCGCGAGAAGATATCGACGAAGCGATCCGGCTCTTTTCTCGGGTTCCGATTGAAGTGGCCGAGGCGGTCATTCAACATTAGAAGCGATCTTCGGATTATCGCTCGGCGTAGCGAATGCTTGGCCTGTAGCAAGTGCCCGCTATATCGTAATCTCCGTGTCCATTACCGGAGAATACCCTCATGAGAAATCGCCCTTTAAACGAGCTGGCCGCACATGAAGCAGTCGCGGAGATGGCGGCGGGCAATATTACGTCCGAAGCGCTGACGAAGGCGTGCCTCGATCGGATCGAGGCGCGGGAGGCGACGGTTCAGGCATGGGCGTATCTCGATCCAGAACATGCATTGGCGCAAGCGCGCGAATGTGATCGGCAACGCGCGGCCGGTGGCGAAGTCGGCCCCTTACATGGAGTTCCCGTCGCATTGAAGGATATTTTCGACACGTCCGACATGCCGACGGAGAATGGGAGCCGCCTGTTTGAAGGGCGGCGCCCTGCGGTGGACTCGTTCGTAGCGCAATTACTACGTCAGGCCGGCGCGGTGATTATCGGTAAGGCGGTCTCAACCGAAATAGCCATGATGACGCCGAGCAAGACGCGCAATCCCCATGACCCGGAACGCACGCCCGGTGGCTCGTCCAGTGGTTCTTGTGCCTCGGTTGGCGATCACATGGTGCCCCTGGCACTCGGCTCGCAGACATCGGGGTCTACTCTCCGGCCAGCTTCCTTCTGCGGGATCTATGGCTACAAGCCGACATTCGGATCGATATCCTGTGTGGGGGTGAGCGCGATCTCCCGCAAGCTCGACCATGTCGGACCGCTGGCGCGCAGCCTCGAGGATTTGGCGCTGCTGAGCGACGTTTTGATGGTCTACGACCCACGCGACGAAGAGATGCGGGGTAATCCGAATTTCAGTTTGCAGGATGCTGTGGCATGGCCATTGGACGGCGCGCCGCGTATTGGCTTCGCGCGCACTCCAGCGTGGCATGACGGTGACCCGGAGACATTCAAATCCTTCGAGGCATTTGTCCGCAAGCTCGGAGGAACCGTCGAAGAAGTGGAGCTTCCGGAAAGCTTTGGTGATTTGCTGAGTCATCACGACAAGATCATGGGCGCGGGCGTCGCGTATTATTTCGGCGACGAGGTGGATCGAAAACCGCCACGCATGGAGCAGATGACCCTCGATAGGATTGCGCTTGGCAAGGAAGTCACGGCCTACGAATACATGCGGGCGTTGGACGCTGTGGACGGTATTCGAGACGACGTCTACGAGACCATGCGCGATTATGACGCGCTCATCGTTCCACCCGCGACGGGTGAGGCGCCGATCGGCTTTAAGACGACTGGAAGCCCAGTCTTCCAAGCGCCATGGACGCTGCTTGGGATGCCGGGACTGTGTCTGCCGATGCTCAAAGGTCCGGCGGGCATGCCTTTTGGAATCCAGTTGATGGCACGCAAGGGTGATGACGCGCATCTGTTCCGTGTCGCCAAATGGGTAGAAACGAAAGCGGGAGCAGCCGCGTGAGCGACTTGCGGACGGATCAACAGCGCCTTTGGGACGCGCACATGGAAATGGCGGTCTTTGGGGCGACACCGAAGGGTGGCATGGGGCGTCTTGCCTTAACCGACGATGACAAGAAGGCGCGTGACTTGTTCGTTCAGTGGTCGAAGGAGGCAGGGTGTGAAGTGCGCGTCGATGCCGTTGGCAATATCTTCGCGCGGCGGGTGGGAACCGATGGAAGCGCGGCTCCGGTAATGACGGGCAGCCATTTGGACACGCAACCGCTTGGCGGTCGGTTCGATGGTATTTTGGGCGTGCTGTCGGGATTGGAGATCGTGCGGACGCTCAACGATGCGGGCGTCCAACATGAGCGACCTATCGACGTCGTATGCTGGACCGACGAAGAAGGTTCCCGCTTTGGTGCAGGCTGCGTCGGCTCGAATGCATTTATCGGTAGACGTAGCGTCGTTGACACGTTGGCGATGGCGGATGCGGATGGAAACTCCATCGGTGACGAATTACAGCGGATTGGCTACGCGGGTCCGGAGACGGTTGGCGGGTTCGAGATCGATAGCTTTTTCGAAATTCACATTGAACAAGGCCCGATCCTAGAGAAGGAAGGCCTGCAGATCGGCGCCGTCGAAGGTGCGCAGGCGTCGACGGGCTACATGGTGACGGTGACCGGAGAGGAGGGGCACGCAGGCACCTTACCGATGTTACTGCGTAAGGACGCTATGCATGGTGCGGCGCGGATGATCGATGCGGTCGACAATACCGCCTTAGCTTTCGATTCCCATCCGGTGATTACCGTTGGGCACCTGCGCGTGCGGCCAAATTCACGGAATACTATTCCAGGTCAAGTAATTTTCTCCATCGATAGTCGTCATCCCGATAACGATACCCTGGCAGCGGCAGGGCAAGCGATGAAATCGGCGTGCGAAGCGATTGCCAAGGAACGCGGCCTCGGACTCGACATCGAACAGACCAGCCATCGCGATGCCGTTACCTTCGATCCCGCCTGCGTACAAGCGGTGCGGGATGCCTCCGACGCGCTTGGTTTTCCTTGCATGAATATCTTTTCGGGTGCCGGTCACGATGCCATCAATCTCTCGCATGTCTGCCCATCCGGCATGATCTTCATCCCGTGTGAAGACGGTATTAGCCATAACGAATTGGAGAATGCGCGGTCGGAAGATCTGACTGCCGGAACCGATGTGTTGATGCATGCGCTTCTGCACCGTGCGGGCCGCCTCTAAGGAGTAGGTATATGGCTGATATTCAAACGGATTTCGTGCCGGGAGATCCCCGTATCGCCTATGATCATTTGGGGATGGGTGACGTCGTGTTGTTTCTCCATGGGATCGGTGGCAATCGCACGAATTGGCGGGATCAATTGCCGGCTTTTGTGGAAAGATTTCACGCCGTTGCATGGGATGCCCGTGGATACGGCCTGTCAGACGACTATAGTGGCCCGCTCAATTTTGGTGATTTCGCCACGGTTATTCTGCGGCTCCTTGATCATTTGAGTGTTCGGACCGCGCATATTGTCGGTCTTTCAATGGGGGGAGGATTGCGTTGGGTTTCATGGCTCGGTCTCCGGACCGCGTCAAAACGCTAACTCTGTCGCCAGCTTTACCCAAAGGACACCTGAAGAACGTGAGGAATTCATGTGGCTACGCAAGAAGCCTTTGGTGGAAGATGGCAAAGAGCCAAGAGAGATTGCGCCTATTATTGCGCGAACTCTGTTGGTTGCTCGGTCGACCGAAGGTCACCTCCAGTAATTGTTCGACAGTATCGCGAACCTCCATAAAGAGAGCTATATTAATCCCTCATTTCCTAAGTGAGCTCGATTTGCGATGCCCCGATATGGATATTTTGTCCAAGATTCAATACGTTGAGGTGTTTATGGATTGGTTCCCATTTCACACCCGATGGGAGAACCGAAACGGGACGGCCTTCGGGTCGATTTTGACCGCCGCTTGAAGCTTCAACTCCTTGGTTCCAGGATCGCCTCTAACGCCGGGTTGCTCGCATATTGGGAGCTTGGCGGGGATATTTTCCAAGACAGCCGTACCGGTAAGAACGGATGGCACGGCATGGTGGGACAGTTCCGTCTGGACGGCGAAAATCATCGAAAATGGCATTCAGAACAGCGTTAAATTGCCAAAGTTGGGGGTGTAGTGTGGTTGGAAAAGATAAACCATTTAAGAAATGCTGTGAATTTATATATTCATGCCGAGTTTAAAGGTGACTTGGGAAATGTTGGATATTACTGAATGTATTGCAAACTCATCGGAGTGCTATGCTCTAAGGACCGTAAGGTTTGCAAATGATGAACATTATCGTAAAGAAGTGAACGGAGAAGTATTAATAAAGGGGCTGACCCAGATAACTACCTCAAATAACGTTTAACC
>CAXAGK010000035.1:0-16116 GCA_963968305.1 uncultured Rickettsiales bacterium
GGCCGGCAAGCAAAACCTGTCAGCCTTGGTATCGTTTCTTCAGCTCCCGCCTTTAAGCTGGATTGGGGTAGCTCTCCGGTAGTCGCCCAAGTACCGACCGGACGGTCGAATCCTTATACCGATGCCCCGGGATGTGATGATAACTAAACACCGCCAACAAACGATCCGGCGCACCTTGTGTCACTTCGGATACCCGATGGATTGATCGACGCCCCTTGAATAAGCAAAAACTCCCATCTGCGAGACCGGCACGTTGTGTAGGAAGATCGTCGCCCGACAACAACCGGCCAACTTCAGCATAGTTTTCATCGTCTTCGTCACGCAGGTACGGCACGTACTCAAAGTGCCCGCCCGCAGCTGCCGACTGAATCATGAGTGTCACCGCACCGTCATTCTGGTCGAAGTGCCACGCATGCCGGCAACCCTCGCCCATCACCTTGACGTTTGCTGCTAAGTAAGGGCAAGCGACGGGATACAGGGAATCCAGGCTTAAACAACGGCGAACAAACCCGGTAAGAGCAGGTTGGTCAAAGATCGATACGAAGGCGCCGCGCTTCGGAAAACAGTCTTGAGTGATCGTGCCGAGCAAATTAGGCGTGGTCAGCGTAACAGGATGACCACGCGGGTAGTCATCAGGGTCGCGCCAAGAATAGGCGCGCCGCTCGACCTCCATCCAATAGGTTCGGTCGCGCAAGGCGTTAGCCTCGGCTTGTATGACCGCGAGAGCCTCAGGGTTAACGAAGTCTGACAAATGGCACATCGCACCGTCAGCCAACGAGTCCTGACAAGACTGTAGCAGCGCAGCACCTGCCCCATCCAAATCGTCAATCGGGTAACGCTCCAGATTCACCAAGTCTTTAAGTTGATAGGCCATGGTCAGTCATTACCTCTAGTTCAGTTCGCCACAACTTGGCAGGTCCTCTGCCCGCGACGCGCGAGCTAAGCGTAGCCGTTCACCATAATTGACCGGCAGCGCAAGCGCTACCTATCGAGACGCAATTATGCAGACCACCGAGCGGGGCAATTCAATATACATAAAGAGCCATATCAACCTATTTTGAAGGTGTTATGGGTTGAGGGGGCAAACTGAGTTGAGAAAACCTAAATCAAACTTGGCATGCTGTTGATCTTAAAAGTGGGGAAGAATGTTTAATCGGATATTCACAGGCTTCGATGCGCTGATTTTCTTGGCTGCCTTTAGTGGGGTAATTGTCCTTTCATCGTCCTACGCTTCTGCACAAGGCAAGGATCCCTGCAGGGCTGTGTCTTCCAAGGATAACAACGGCGACGGCAAGGTCAGTCTTGAGAAATGCCCGTAATCGGCGGGCCACCAGTCCTGAGACTGGGTCATCAAGTCGACGATATCTTTTTTCAGCGCATCCAGATCGAAGGATTCGCACTCCTTATTATAGTCGAAGGACGCGTCCATCGGATCGGATAAGGCCGAATGTTGGCACAAAAAATTTTAGCTTCAACTGATTCGGCCACCAATCACGATTCGTCTGCGCACTGCCTGCGGCCGAGGCCCCGTCTGAGAACGGGCACTTACCCACACTGTTTCCGCTCGTATCGTTCATTATTCTCTCCATTGCTAAGAGGTTGTTCGTCGAATTTCGATGTCGCGTCGTTCATCTTACTTGGTGACCTTTTTCACACGCTTGGTATAAAAGGTATAATCTTCTACAATTATGTAATTAATAGATTATATCGATTATTAAATGAACCTGCGAGATTTCGAATATGTGGTCGCCGTCGGCGAACACCGGCATTTCGGCAAAGCCGCAAACGCCTGCAACGTCAGCCAGCCGACTTTAAGCGGTCAGATCCGCAAGCTGGAAGAACACCTCGGGATTGAGATATTCGAGCGCACAAAGCGATCAGTTCGCGCCACGCCCGCGGGCGAACGTATCATCGAACGGGCAAAGACTTTGCTGGCGGAGGCACGTTCAATCGAGGAACTGGCGACGGCGATGACGGACCCGTTGTCAGGCTCGCTGCGCCTCGGCACTATCCCGACCATCGCGCCCTATCTGATGCCGATCCTGGTCCCAGCACTGGCCCATGCGTTACCGGCAGTCGAGCCCAAGCTCTTCGAGCGCTTCACCAAGGAAATAGAAGAAGGGCTGGTCGACGGAAGCCTCGACGCCGCGATCATCGCGACGGAACCCGAAGCGCCGCGATTAACTTCGATTCCCCTCTATGACGAACCCTTCTGGATCACCTTACCGAACGGCCATGCATTGAGCCGCGAAGAGGATATCGATTTCGGTGATCTGGCTGGCGAGCGGTTGCTTCTGCTCTCGGAGGGGAATTGCCTCAGGGATCAGGTTCTCTCGTTCTACTCCGCATCCAAGGGCGATCCGGCGCTTATTAGCACCGAGGAGACCAGTCTAACGACAATTCTAGCACTGGTCGGTGGAGGATTCGGGGTGACTCTAGTGCCGGCAATGAGCCTATCAGGCCCCTGGGTCACGGATGCCGGTATCGTGGTCCGTAAAGAGACTTCCAGCGCGGCGCGGCGTGGGGTGCAATTGGCGTTTCGCAAATCCTTCTCGCGGATGGCGCTGATCGAAAGGCTCGCGGACATCATCGCCGCGATCGTTCCCGATACTGTGGTTCCCCAGCGGCGTTAGCGGTCCACTTCCCTTTCCGCCGTCACACCGCGCTGTTAGCCTGAGCGGAATGACCATCACGCTTTCCGACATTCGCCACTATCCCGTGAAGGGGATGAGCGGGGAGCCGCTCGTCACCGTCGATCTTATCGCGGGCGAAGCCCTTCCTCACGACCGGCGCTTCGCCTTGGCACATGCATCAAGCGGTTTCAATTGGGTGGCGCCGGGATGGATTCCGAAAAATCATTTCCTCAATCTCAGCCGAGACGAGAAGATCGCACAGCTCGCCGTCCACTTCGATCCGGAGACAACCACCTTGACCGTAGAGAGGGGTGGCCGCCAAGTTGCCACGGGAAACACCGCGACCTCAATCGGTCGAATGATGCTGGATAATTTTTTGCTGGGTTTATAGCAAGTGGTGCCCGCGGCAATCCGAAAATCGTCGGAACCCCGGCAACCCCATTCACCGATTGTCCGGAACGTTTCATCTCGATCATCAGCACAAGCAGTCTGGTGGAAGTTGAGCGGGTTGCCCGCCAACCGGTGGATCCAATTCGGTTCCGCGCGAACTTGACCGTCACCGGGGCGGAACGGTGGGAAGAACGCGACTGGATCGGGTGCGACCTCGCTATCGGCGAGGCCCGGCTTCGGGTCGAGGAGCCCATCGAAAGATGCGCCGCCACCAATGTCGATCCAGACACCGCCACCCGGGACATGAATATCCCGATGGTGCTGGAACGCGGATTCGGACATGTGGAATTCGGCGTCTACGCGCGCGTTACCGTGCCGGGCACAATACGTCCCGGCGACGCGATCACACTTATTAGATAATCTTCAGCGAGAACCTTTAGTCGCCCGCGATCAGCTGCCCGCACTCAACAATCAGAGATCAATCGTCCCCGACAGCCGTCTCGGCAGTCACTTCGGCTTCTCCGGGCTCTTTCGGCGCTTCCGGGACTTTCTTTGTCACGAATGCCGGCATTTCGTCGACGTCATCTGCCTCAACGACCGGCTGATACTGTCCATCTGCAGCTCGGTCCGTCGTCTCGTTCGACCCTTCGGTACGCTGCGGACGCCCGTTATTATTGTTGTTACGGGGTGATTGCTGCTGGTTGTTCGCCCGCGCTTCCGCTTCCTCGCGTTGCACCGCCAAAATACGGTAGTAGTGCTCCGCATGTTGGAGATAATTCTCCGAGGAGATGCTGTCGCCTGCCGAGCTCGCGTCCTGAGCCATGGCGATATATTTCTCGTGAACCTGCGACGCGTTGCCGCGAATGCGTACACTTGGTCCATTGCTATCGAAGGTTTGATTGCGGGACGGACCGGTACGTCTGTTCTGGTTACGACCACGCGAGCGCTTTGAACCTTGGTTTTGTCTCATGACTTCCGTTTTTTCAAGATCGAAGTTTATCCAGCGTCCCATTCCAATTGGATACAACGGTCCTTTCGGCACCGTGGGACACACCCCCCTCAAAAGACTGGCTTTTGAAGATTATGTGCTTCTGGCATCGACCAGTACAAATCGTCCAGTCTGCGCACCAAGCACAGGTTGGACATTAGACGGTTCCGCGCTGGTTTCCAAGACATTTTTCATACAACCGTGGGCGTCAAATCGCCGGCCACCAGACAACGGGGTAATCCCGCGAGATCAGGGGTGACCTCGATTTGGCTAAACCCGCTGGCTTCGAATATATGGGACACCGCAGGCCCCTGGCCTATGCCAAATTCTAGGATCACTTGCGTGCCCGCACCGGCGACGGTCGGCAGTTGCGCTGCTATGGCGCGATAGCAATCAAGCCCGTCAGCGCCACCGTCCAACGCCCCGCGCGGCTCATAGCGGGACACTTCGGGCGAAAGACCGGCAATATCGGCGGCGGGAATATAAGGTGGATTCGCCAAAATGAGATCGAAGCAGCCAGAGAGACCTTGCGCCCAATCCGCACATAGAAACTGCGCGCGCTTTGCCAACCCGAGGTCTCGTGCATTCTCCCGCGCGACCACCAGCGCCCCGGTCGCGCGGTCGACGCCGATCCCCATGGCCCGGGGTCTCTCATGCAGAAAGGAGAGCAGCAAACAGCCGCTGCCGGTTCCCAAATCAAGCACGCGTAGTGGTCCCTCGCGTGCCGGAAAACAAGCGAGCGCAGCGGACACCAGGGTTTCGCTATCGGCGCGCGGATCAAGAACATCCGCACTGACGCGAAACGGTAGGCTCCAAAACTCACGGGTACCGACGATGTGGGAAAATGGCTCGTGTGCGCGCCGGCGGTCGATAAAATCGTCGTAGATATCCGCGACACGGCAGTCGGCTTCGGGATGAGCGACAATCCATTCGAAGGATTGATCGATCGCATGCGCCAGCAGCAGCCGGGCTTCCCGGCGCGGCGACTCGATTTCGGCGTTCTTCAGAATCTCGGTGCCCCGGGCAACGCACGCACCGATACTCTCCAATGTCATTGAATCTCGGCGAGGCGTGCCGCCTGATCCTCCGCAATCAAGACATCGATCACCTCGTCCAACTCATCACCGCCGAGAATTCGGTCGAGCTTATGAAGGGTCAGATTAATTCGATGATCGGTCACCCGGCCTTGGGGGAAGTTATAGGTGCGAATACGCTCGGAGCGATCGCCGCTACCGACTTGGGTCTTGCGGTCGGCGGCCCGTTCCGCGTCCAGGGTCTGGCGTTCGTGATCGTAGAGCCGGGCCCGCAAAACCTTCATAGCCTTGGCGCGGTTCTTGTGCTGGGATTTTTCGTCCTGGCACTGCACGACGATACCAGTCGGCATATGCGTGATCCGGATGGCGCTGTCGGTCTTGTTGACATGTTGACCGCCCGCCCCTGATGCGCGGTAGGTGTCGACACGAAGATCGCCGGTATCGATCTGAATATCGACTTCCTCGGCTTCCGGCAGCACCGCAACCGTCGCCGCCGAGGTGTGAATACGCCCGCCACTTTCCGTCGTCGGCACCCGTTGGACCCGATGAACGCCGGATTCGAACTTCAGACGCGCGAAAACTCCGCGCCCAGCAATCGACAGCGCCGCGTCCTTAACACCGCCTAATTCGGTTTCGCTCATATCCAGGAATTCAGTGCGCCATCCATGAAGTTCGGCATAGCGTTGATACATCCGCATCAAATCGCCCGCGAATAGGGCAGCTTCGTCACCGCCGGTCCCGGCACGGATCTCAAGAATAGCGCTTTTCTCGTCTGCCGCATCCTTCGGCAACAGCAATAGACGGAGCGCTTCTTCGATCTCCGGAAGCCGGTCACGAATTTCGTTGCGCTCTGCCTCCACCAATTCTTTCATCTCCGCATCGGTATCTGCATCGGCAATTAATTCTTCCAGCCCGGCCAAATCCTCACGGGCCGCTTTCATCTCCTGGGCGCGCTCCACCACCGGCGACAACTCGGCATATTCCTTCGCATAGTCCGCGTATTGGGTGGCGTCCAAATCTCCCGTCGCCATCAGCGCGGAGAGTTCCGCATGTCGGGAGATCACGCCCTCGAGACGATCCATAATGCTCATTGTTCGCCCTCCGTGCCATCGTCCTTGTCGAGTGCGAACAGCCTTCTCACGAGCATTTCTCCGGTATCCTTCTCTGCACCTTGTTCCGCCAAATCCCGCAACGCCCGTGTCGGCGCATGGAGCAACCGATTGACCAACAACCGCGTCGCCTCATGTGCATCGATCTCTGGCCGTGACGCCAGTATTTCCTCACGCGCCAAATCGAACTTCGACCGCAAGGCGACCAATGTCGGCACGACCGCCTTGATATTGCGGCCGGCGCGCCAGCGTTCAACTTCGCGGTCAACGATCTCCCAGGCTTCCGTGGCCACCGCCACGCGTTCCTGACGCCCTCGTTGAGCGACCTGTTCGAGATCGTCCAATGTATACACGAAGGCGCCGTCCAAGTTGTGCACGTCCGGCTCGACATCCGCCGGCAATCCGCCGTCCAAGAATAACATGGGCCGACGGCGACGTTCGCGCAGGGCTTGATCGACCATTCCTTTTTCGACCAAGAACCGACCAAGACCCGCCGCGCTGACGGTAATATCGGCACGCGCCAATCCACCCGCCAGATCGTCGAACGGCAGGAAATGAAATCCCAGCGCCAACGCTTCCCGCTCGGTGCGTCGTCCCGGCCCGGTCAAGGAAATGCGATGGGCTCCCGCCGCCTTTAGCAGGCGCACAATCAAATCACCGATCTCGCCGAGGCCAACGATCAAAGTATTCCGCTCGCGCAGATCGCCGTGAATGTCCTGTGCAATCTGCACAGCAGCGGAAGCGATCGAGACCGCGCGCTCGCCGATGCTGGTCTCGCTGCGTACCCTTTTCGCGGCGCCATAGGCAAATTGCAGGACGTCGTCCATTTCGTGCCCGATCATTCCCGCGGCCCCGGCATGGCGGTGCGCTTCCTTGACCTGGCCCAGCACTTGCGGCTCACCAATCACCTGACTGTCGAGCGATGACGCGACCGCCATGATGTGTCGCACCGCCGCATCGTCGAAATGCGCGTAGAGCGCATGGTCTAACGTTTCGGCATCGCTGCCGCCGATCCCTCTAAAGAATTCATGGATGACGGATACGGCACGTTCCGGGTCGGGATGGGCGCCTTGAATTTCGACCCGGTCGCAGGTCGACAGGACGATCGCCTGCCCGATCGATTCCCGTGCGAGACGACCATAGAACTCCGGCAGCATTTCTTCGTCGATGAACAGCCGATCGCGCAGAAAGGCCGAACCCGATTTGTGATTGACGCCGACGGCGAAAACTCTGGCCGGATTTTCCGGCGACATAGCACCTCCCAGCCTTAGCTTAACGGTACTTCGACAACCACTCGGACAATTGCGCCAACGGCACTTCCGCCTGATCTCCACCGTCCATATCCCGGACGGTTGCGACTTCCTTAGCCAATTCATCGTCGCCGATCAACACTGCGACGGACGCATTCAAACGATTCGCCCGCTTCATACGCCGTCCAAGATTTCCGCTGTAACCGACATCAACGCGCAACCCGGATGCCCGCAGCACCTCCGCCAAGGGCAAGCTTTTAGCTTCCGCATCACCGCCAAGCGGCACCAGCGCGACAGGTCGCCGCGCCGGCGGAGCCTCTCCGCACAACATGGCGAGGCGTTCCATCCCCGCCGCCCATCCGACTCCAGCCGTACTCGGCCCGCCCATGGTCTGGATCAATCCGTCATAGCGCCCGCCGGCCATGACCGCATCCTGGGCACCAAGCTGCGTCGTCGTAAATTCGAAGGCCGTATGAGTGTAATAATCGAGCCCGCGCACCAAACGATTGTTCAGCTGAAACGGTATCCTGAGTGCGCTTAGGCCATCTTTCACTTTGTCAAAAAATTCGCGACTGCTGTCGTTCAGATAATCACCGAACGCTGGAGCATCGGCGACAATAACCTGATCGCCCTCATTCTTAGAATCTAGAATGCGGAGCGGGTTTCGCGTCAGCCGTTCCTGACTTTCCGTCGACAGCGCCTCCGTATGTTTGCCGAAATACTCGACGAGTGCTGCCCTGTACGCATCGCGGCTTTCCGGATCACCCAGCGTGTTTAGCTGCAGGTACGTACTGTCTTTCAACCCGAGATCCGCAAGTATCCGCGCGCCGGCAGCGATAACCTCGATGTCTGCCATCGGTGCCGCGACACCTATGGTCTCGATACCGATTTGGTGAAATTGACGTTGGCGGCCTTTTTGCGGGCGTTCGTGACGGAACATCGGGCCCGCATAGAAGAATTTCAGTGGTATCGATTGCGCCAACCCTTCGGAGATAAAACACCGCGCGACACCGGCGGTATTTTCCGGCCGCAAGGTAATCTCCTCGCCACCCTTCGTGGTGAAGGTATACATCTCCTTCGTCACGATATCGGACGTATCCCCCAAGGTGCGGCGAAAAACATCGGACGATTCGAAGATCGGCGTCGCCATTTCCTCAAAACCGTAACGCTCCGCAATCTCGCGCGCCTCGTCCATGATCCGCCGATGGGCGCGCATCTCCTTGGGTAATAGATCGTGCGTTCCACGTACCGGTTTCAAGGCAGCCATATCAACTCTTCACTTATTGGTTTCGACTATTCGCGCCCGCGATTTGGAGCGGCGCAAAATGCGCCGGGCGAGCAAATTGATCAAGCCGCAGGATAACCAGCATGGGTCGTTTTCCGCTAAGGGTCGTTGGCGGTGCCGTCCGTCAGCGCTTTGGGGTCCAGCTTCACGTTGCGTCGAACAGTACCGAGCGGGCCAATTTCCGGCACAACTTTACCATCCACGGAAAACTCCAGCCCACCGGCATTGCCGGTCACCAAGGTCAACCCCGTCTGGCCGGGAACATGATAACTGTCGCCTTTACGCAAGACGCGGGTGAGCAACAATTCACCGCCATCGGCACGCACCTCAACCCAGCTATCGACCAGCGCCGTGATCTTGATGCGTGACCCCTCGCCCGCTTCACCGAAGATACGGGGCTCATCGTCCGAACTCGGAAGCGGTGCCGAAGGAGGACCAGAGCTCTCTGTTTCTCCAATCTCCGTGCTCGCTGTTTGGGCCGGTGCAGTAGCGGCGGTTTTCAGCTCTTTGGCCGACTTCGCTAAAACGGCATTCAAGTCATCAACTTTGACCGTTTCAAATGCTTTTTCGGTTTCGGCAACCGTGATTTCAGTCGTAGCCGCGCTTTCCGTTTTCGGAGCGTTCTCTGTCGTCTCGACAGGTTTTTCCACAGTCGGCATCTCTGGCTTTATGGCCGTTTGATCCGGAGTTGCCTCGCCCGTCGATGCAACGGCCTTGGCAATAGCTTCCGTTGGTTTCACGACTTCCGCGATTGTATCGGACTGCGACGGCGCAGAATCATTCGATGCCGCCGCTGCGGTCTCCTTGGAAGACGCAACTTTCAGTGTAGCCGTCTCGCTCGATGCAGCGGTCTTCGCTTCCGGTTCGGGCGTCGGCGCCAGTTCTGATTTCTCGGTCGGTGCTGTCGCCGAGGCAACGGTTTTCTCTTCAGCCTCCGACTCAGCTTCTGGTTTCTTCGCTTCGGGTTCCGCCGCCTCGTCATTCCCCACGAGCGATGCGATCCGGTCTGGTAGTGACGGTATCATATCGACAATACTGTCGTTCGGCGACGAGACAACAACCCATCCACCATAAGCCACCGCCAAAAACGCCGCGGCCGCCAATAAAATTGGCCCGCTGGGAATTTGCCCTTCCGGAAGCGGCGATGGGAAAACCAGTTGTGCGCGTTTTTCTTGGATTTTTCCCTCGTCCTTAAATCGCTCAACGACTTTGGCCCCGTCCAATCCCAAGTGTTCGGCATAAGCGCGCACAAATCCTACCGCATAGGTCGGGCCCGGCAGTTTATCGATTTCATTATCATCGATCGCCTGCAAATAGGCGCGGTGAATGCACAGCATATCTGCGACTTCAGCCACTCCCTGGCCCTGCTCTTCACGCTGGGATTTCAGGTACCGGCCAACCGTCATCGGCACCGATTTCGACCCTGGGCCGTCACCAGTTTGCTGCGAAGAGCTCGATTTTGAATTGTTACCCCACACGTCCTATCGGTCCTGTCGTTCCGGTCGAAATTGAAACCAAACTAATATATCCGACGCATCCGGATCAGCCAAATTTCCAGCCAACCGAAAAAGCCGCGTAATTTCAGGTTTTTCAATAACAGTAAGGGTCTATGCAGTTCAACTTAATTAACTTTTTAGATCGCGATTCCCTAGTCTCTCGCGAACGCCGACAACTTGCTTCTGAGGCTGTGATTGGCGCCGTCGATGATCGTCGCGAGGTAGTCGCCAAACGCATCTGTATCGAGGCTGCGGCCATCAGACGAACGCCACCGACCGCATTCGCGTTCATCGAAAGGTGACGGAACCCGATCCCGATCAATGCCATCGCCTCCAGCGGTTGGTCGACCATCTCGCCGCATAGGCTCACCGGGATGCTGGCATTATTGCACATACGCACAACATCGAGCAGCAACCGCAGCAACGCCGGGGACAACGTGTCGTAACGTTCACCGACCTGTGGATTGCCCCGGTCGCTGGCAAACAGGAACAGCAATAAATCTTTCGATCCGACAGAGAGAAAATCAACGCGCTCCAAAAGCGCCGGTAATTGGAAATAGAGCGACGGCACCTCAAGCATGGCGCCTACATGCAAGGCCTTCGGAAGAGTGACGCCGCGCGCGCGCCAGCGCCCATTCCCGATCCACAAGCGCACGCGCCTTATCGAACTCGGCGACTTCGCTCACCATGGGAAACATAATCCGCAATTCGCGGCCTGACGCAGCCTCGATCAAGGCGCGCAATTGCCCGCACAACATGCCGGGGCGATGCGCATCGCCCGCCAACCCATCGCCGGTTTCTCATCCTCAGCATTGCTGAAATTAGCATTTCATCGCCGCCGATATCGAACGTCCACAACACAACTGGCTGATCCCCAGCGGCATCAAAAATACCTGCATACGTCTCCCGTTGTTCCGACAGGCTCGGGAAATCCGAATGCAACATGAAGGCGATCTTCGTGCGTAACAGCCCGACACCATCCGCACCCGTGTCCGCCAGGTGATCCAAATCGATTAACAGACCGGCATTGATCAACAGCGATACATCAACACCGTCGCGGGTCTGCGCGGGCAATCCTCGGATCGCTTCCTGTTTGACCCGACGTCGTTCTTGAGTATCGATACTCTCGCGGAAACGGGCTTGAAATTCAGCACCGGGACGGATGACGACGACTCCGGCGTTTCCATCCACCAGCACGGGAGCGTCCTCCTCGACCTGGCTCAGCACGTAGTGAATGCCGCCGACAACCGGAATATCGAGGGTCCGCGCCAGAATGGCAACATGGGAATTGTAGGAACCTTCCTCAACCACCAAGCCGCACAGGCGACGGTGATCGTAATCGAGCAGCTCCGCCGGCCCCATGGAGCGAGCAATCAACATGAACCCTTCGTCCGTGGCGGTCGTGTCGGCGCTGCCCTCCTCACCGGTCAAGTGCTGCAGCAACCGGTAGCCGAGATCGTCCATATCCAACAATCGCTCGCGGATTTAGGTATCGTTAATTTGCCGCATCCGCGCACGCGTATCGTTCAGTACCTTCGAGACAGCAGCCTCCGCCGCAAGGCCGCCACGAACGGCTTCCCGAACCCGGCCAAACCAGCCCCTGTCCTCGGCGAACATCCGATAGGTCCGCAGAATTTCCAAATGTTCGCCGCCGCCGTCCCGATCGTAGCTCTCGACCATGGCGTCGAGGGACCGGCGCATATCGTCGACCGCACCGTCGAGGCGTTCCAATTCCCGCTCTGGGTCCTCGGACACCGGTTGGTTGATCCTCGTGCCCCGGCGATGCAACAACGCCGGTCCAAATCCTAAGCCTCCGTTCAATCGGGTCTCATTCAAACGGGATGGTACGCCCAATGGCCTTTCCACCGCGGTCAGCTCAGCTTGTTGAATGAGCTCGCCGCCCCCCACCAATTTCGCCAAGACCATGGCGATGGTCTCCAAGGTTTCGGATTCGCCTTCGACATAACCGTGCTCGCTCTGGTTCTTCACCACAAGCACGCCCAAAACCCAACGGTCCCGCAATATCGGCACGCCGAGCAGCGATTGGAATATCTCCTCGCCAGTCTACGGACGATAGGCGAATTGCGGGTGGGATTGCGCGTCTTCCAACGCCAGCGGGCGCGCATATGCGGCAATATCGCCGACCAGACCCTCACCAATTCTCAGGCGGGTTCGGTGGACGGCATCCTTGCGCAATCCTTCAGTCGCGAACAGTTCGAGAATATCGCCTGGCCGCAGGACATAGACTGAGCAGACTTCCGCGACCATGCCACGGGCGATCAGCTGGACGATGCGGTCCAGGCGTTCTTGCGCGCTGCCATGCCCGGCCATCGCGTCCCGCAATTGGCGGAGCAACCGCCGCGAGCCAATCCAGCTTCTCTCGTCCGTCATGATCCCTGTGCGAACCTATCCCGCCCGGACCGGAAAGCTTCCCTAAACTAATCAGCATCCAAACCATAAGCAGTGTGGAGGGCGCGAAGCGCCAATTCGGCATATTCCTCGGCAATCAAGACGCTGATCTTAATCTCGGAAGTTGAGATGACCTGCACGTTGATCCCTTTCTCCGACAGTGTCTTGAACATCAATTGCGCGACACCCGCGTGACTGCGCATCCCGACACCAATCACCGACACTTTCACCACATCGGAATCGGCGATCACGGAGGCGAACCCGATTTCCTTTTGTAGCTCGCCAAGCAACTTGGTCGCGCGGTCGAAATCGATCTTGGCGACGGTAAAGGTGATGTCGGTCAGCGCACCGTCGGCGGCGGTGCTTTGGACGATCATGTCCACATTGACGTTCTCGTCCGCGAGTGGACCGAAAATACCGGCGGCAACGCCCGGGCGATCAGGCACCTGAACCAGCGTGATTTTCGCTTCGTCCCGGCTATAGGCTATTCCGCTGACGACTTGATGTTCCAAAATCTCATCCTCATCACAAACCAGCGTCCCCTCTCCATCCGCGAAAGTCGAGCGGACATAGAGGCGCACACCGTGGTTCATTGCCATCTCAACGGACCGGGTCTGTAGGACCTTGGCACCCTGAGAGGCCATCTCGAGCATTTCTTCGTAAGTTATCTTGTCGAGTTTCTGCGCTTTGACCACGATCCGCGGATCGCAGGTATAGACGCCATCGACATCCGTATAAATATCGCAGCGGTCCGCATTAAGCACTGCAGCCAGCGCCACCGCGCTCGTATCGGAACCACCGCGCCCAAGCGTCGTCACCCGGTCATTGCCGGACAGGCCCTGAAACCCCGGCATCACCGCGACCTGGCCGTCGCGAAGCCGTTCCTCGACCGCGTCCGTCTCGATCTCCATGATCCGTGCCCTGCTATGGGCGTCGTCGGTTCGGATCGGCAACTGCCAGCCAAGCCAGGAGCGCGCGGTCACGCCTATTTCTTGCAACGCCAAGGCCATCAGACCCGTGGTGATCTGCTCACCCGCAGACACCACGACGTCGTATTCGCGGGCATCGTGCATCGAACTCATCGAGCTCACATACTCAACAAGCTGGTTCGTAACACCCGCCATCGCCGAGACGACGACAGCGACTTCATTGCCAGCATCGACCTCTGCTTTCACCTTCAGTGCGGCGTTGCGGATACGCTCCACATCGGCCACGGAGGTGCCGCCAAATTTTTGCACCACTCTCGCCATTGAATGGACCCCATATCGCTTTTCTGACGCCAATGCGCCGGTTGCCTTCCGAAGGCGGCGTATCCATACTCGCAACCTTCTGCAGGTGCAAGATTTGGAAGGTCTATCCAATGATGGAAAAGCAAACGGCGCGACCGTTGGATGCCAGTGTTGACGCCGACGAAATCGAGAAATTCAGCGCCTTAGCCGACGAATGGTGGGATCCGGAAGGCAGTTTCCAGCCGCTCCACAAACTAAATCCGGCGCGCCTCGGTTATATCCGCGATCGCATTTGTGACCATTTCGGCCGAGCCGCCCAGGAACCAAAACCACTCATGGATCTGCGTCTGGCCGATGTCGGCTGCGGCGGCGGATTGTTGACTGAGCCGATGGCGCGGCTCGGTGCCAATGTGACAGGGCTCGACGCGTCGGAGCGCAACGTGATGGTGGCTCGAACCCATGCTGAGCGGATGGGATTGGATATCGACTATCGATACACGACGGTAGAGACCGCAGCTACGGCCGGCGAGCAATATGACGTCGTCCTCAATATGGAGGTCGTCGAGCATGTCGCTGATGTCGACAGTTTCCTCAATGCCAGCTGCGCCTTGGTCGCCCCCGGCGGCCTGATGTTCGTCGCCACCCTCAACCGCACGATGAAGTCTTTCGCTTTCGCCATTGTCGGCGCCGAATATGTTATGCGGTGGCTGCCACGCGGAACCCACGATTGGCGCAAATTCGTGCGCCCCTCGGAAATGGCGCACGCGTTGCGCCGCGGCGGCCTGTCGGACACGTCCTTCGCCGGATTGGCGTTCGATCCGCTGCATGGTAGTTGGCGAGTGGAAGAGCGGGATATTTCCGTCAATTACATGGGCTGCGCGGTGCGGCCGCAATAACGAGGATCAAGCGTCCGAGCGAGGCAGGTTCGGCAAGCGGTAGACGTTGATATCCTCTTCCTCTAATTCCTGCACCTCATCGTCCGAAGCTTCACCGCGAATGCCGCGTTCTTCCGTCTCGCCGTAATGGATGCGGCGTGCCTCCTCGGCAAAGTTCTCGCCCACATCTTCAGTGTTCTCGCTGACGTGGCGGTGGATTTCCGAGATCATCTCACGGATCGCCGCGACCGGTGGGACGTTCGTCGCCGATGGTCGCGACGTGCCCATGTTAACGCGCGGCGCCATCGGCGCTTTCTTCACCAACGAATTGCCGCAAACCGGGCACTCGACTTCCCCCGATGCGGACTGTTCTTCATAAGCGGTGCTGTTGTTGAACCACGCCTCGAAGACGTGTTCGTTCTCGCACCGTATGTTGAATGAAATCATCGCAATTCCGATTCAACGCTGTTGTTGTCATAAACCTCAGATATAAATGGCGATAGAACACTAAAGCTTCAAGGCCGTTTAACGCGGCGAGTAATATGAACAAACACCGACAGACCGTGCCGTCGCCCTGGGTTCAGCGTTTCGCGAGGCTGACATCGACGGGAGGCACCGCGCTCGACCTGGCCTGTGGCGGCGGGCGCAACGGACGCTGGCTGCGCGCGCGCGGCCTTACCGTCACCTTTCTCGATCGTGATGTGTCCGCTCTCATCGAGCTATCCAATGCCGAGATCATCGAAGCCGATCTTGAGAGCCGCGGGCCATTCCCGCTCATGGGTCGCACGTTCGATTGCGTGGTGGTCACCAATTATCTTTGGCGCGATATTCTGGATGACATTTGCGCCGCCGTGACGCCGGGAGGGTTGCTTATCTACGAGACTTTCGGGCTTGGAAATGAATCGTTCGGACGACCCCGTAATCCAGATTTCCTACTCAAGCCCGGCGAGCTCGTGGCAACCGTCAAACCGACCTTCCGTATCATCGGTTACGAACACGGGTTGCGCACCGAACCGTCGGACTCAGTGGTCCAACGATTAGCCGCGATCAAACAGTAATCAAGCGTTACTCGCCTGCTTGGCGAAGGCCAATCGGCACCGCGGGTGCGAAATCCCGGTCGTGCGACAAGGCTGGCACCATGCCGCGCGCTTTGTCGACCAATGCAAAATCGAGTTCGGCGGTGATCACGCCCGGCTCTTCGCCCCCATCCGCGATGATTTCGCCCCACGGTGCGATGATCAGCGAATGGCCATAGGTCTCGCGGCCGTCCTCGTGATCTTTGCATTGCGCCGGGGCGACAACGAAACAACCAGTCTCGATCGCGCGGGCTTGCAACAGTATATGCCAATGAGCGCCCCCGGTCTGGCGGGTGAAGGCCGCCGGGACCATCAGAATGCTCGCCCCCGCTTTCGCCAAGG
>CAXAGK010000036.1:0-15705 GCA_963968305.1 uncultured Rickettsiales bacterium
CAACAAGATCTGCGCCGTCCACCGCCGCTTGGCGGCGGGCCTCCCGCACCTTGTCAATATTGCCGTTAATGGCGCCGACAACAGGATTCAGCTGCGCCAGCGTAATGGTCAAACGATCGGTCATCGGTCCGCACGTATTCTCCGGAATGGTCGGGCCACCGTCTTATTTGCCGTGGATAGTGGCAAGGCCCCTGCTAACAGACTATTCTTTTTGGAAAGTTAGTCACAGTGCCCGCCCGCGCAAGGCTGAATTCATCGAAGCGGCGTGGACGGCGATATTAGTGTTGGGAGAGTTTACCATATGGCCGATGATTCAAGCGCCAATTCCGAATTCGGGCCGGGGAAATTTCGGGCGATTTTCGAACAGGGCCTGGATTTTGCCGTGGACCGCATACTTCGGCGCGCGGAGTCGCAAGGTGGCAGCCTATCCGCCAGCGATGTCCGGGAAGAACTGCAACGTTTCAAGGCCGATCCCGGCGAGGACACGACTGCATTCTTCAACGACGCTTGGCGTGAATGCACCTTCGCTGTCGAACGCCTGCACTGGGACAAAGAACGCCGATATCCGTTCGAGCGCTTGATGGTCAACACTTTCGTACATCTACTGCCGACCGGCGATCAAGTGCCCATTCAAGGCGAGCATCTGTCACGCCGCATCATTCCTGGGTTCTTCGTGGCCATGCTGCAAATGCTCGGTGAGGAACTCAGCGATAAGTATGAAGATTTTTGCCGCACCATGGTGTCGCGCATGAAAGCTCAGCACGGCAAGGCGTTTAATTGGGAGATGGTGCATGACGAGCCGGACGCAGCAGAAGTGGTCACAGAGGTCTTGATCACCATTTGCCATCATTTCATCGACCTCAAGAAACGCCGCCGGTGGCTCACCGATGTCATCAATGGCAATATGGGCTCACCGACCGCAGCTCAGGACATTCCGTTCGAAGATATGGAATGCCACCGACTGATCGCTGCCATGTACCAGCCATTACGCGATGCGATGAATGGCGAGGAGCGCATTACCGAACGCTATGGGCGCGACAAGGCGCGGATGTTGCGCGCTGTCTTCGCTGAGATTACCCGCGACCATCGAGAATTGTCCCTTGGCCTCAGCACCCCATCGGACGTAAACGCCGCACAATAACTTTTCCTTGAATAAGCGAGGCGACTTCCATGCGTCCAAACCCTGAAATACAACGCGAAATGCTCCGGCAAATGCAGACGATTCGGCGTTTTGAAGAGCGCGCCACCAAAGGTTATATCGAGGGCGATATTTATGGGGTCGTGCACTCCTATATCGGCGAGGAAGCCGTCGCGGTCGGCGTCTGCTCAGCACTGGAAGACGGTGACAAGATCATCAGCACCCATCGCGGTCACGGACATTGCATTGCCAAGGGCGCCGATCTCGACCGAATGATGGCCGAGCTCTACGGCCGCGAGACCGGCTACTGCAAGGGTAAGGGCGGATCAATGCATATCGCCGACTTCGACATCGGCATGTTGGGCGCGAACGGTATCGTCGCCGGCGGCATCTCCATCGTCACAGGCGCGGGACTCGCCGCGCAGATGGACGGCGATGGCCGGGTCGCGGTCTCCTTCTTCGGTGATGGCGCCTCGAATGCAGGCCCATTCCACGAATCGATCAACATCGCGGCCAAGTGGAAACTGCCGATGCTTTATGTCTGCGAGAACAATCTCTACGCCGCTAATACGGCATCAACAAAGACACTGGCGCATCCAGACGTCGCGGCGCGCGCCCATGGCTACGGCATTCCAGGTGTCATTGTCGACGGCAACGATATTTTCGCGGTCTACGAGGCGGCGACCGAAGCCGTCGCCCGAGCCCGCGCAGGCGAAGGTCCAACCTTGATCGAGTGCAAGACCTATCGCTGGGGCCGCCACACGGAACGCCCGACTCAAGCCGAACCGCGCCCCGGTGACGAAGTCGAGGCATGGAAGAAGAAAGATCCGATCCCTCGCCTGCGAGCCGAACTGCAACAGCAGCAAGGTCAATTGACCGATGACGAATGGGATGAGATGGACCGCGGAATTCTCGCGAAGATCGAAGCCGCGGTGGGTTTCGCTAAAGCCAGCCCGTTTCCGAAGCCCGAGTCGGCCTTGGACGACGTCTTTTCGGAGGCCGCGCAATGAGAGAAATCACATACGCACAAGCCGGTGCCGAAGCGCTCGCCGAAGAAATGCGCCGAGACCTCAAGACGTTCGAAATGTCGACGGACGCAGATCCCGCCCTGCTTGAGGAATTCGGCCCGACACGCGTCCGCGCCACGCCGATCGCGGAAAGCGCCTTTACCGGCATGTCGATCGGTGCGGCGGGTTCGGGGTACCGGCCCATCGTCAATTGGCGGCAGGTTACCTTCGCTTTCGTCGCCATGGATCAGATTGTCAATCAGGCCGCCAAAATTCACTACATGTTCGGCGGGCAGCAGAAATTCCCGATCACGTTCCGCGCCGCGGTCGGCGGGGGTACGAAACTGGCGGCCCAGCATTCACAGAGCCCCTACTCCATGTTCATGAACCTGGCAGGAATAAAAATCATCCTGCCATCGACGCCCTACGATATGAAGGGGCTGCTAAAATCAGCCATTCGGGACGACAATCCAGTCATATCCTTTGAGGCAAACCGGCTGCTCGGCTTTAAGGGCGAAGTGCCGGACGACGACTACACGGTTCCCATCGGGGTCGCAGATGTAAAGCGCGATGGGGCCGATATCACGGTCGTGGCCATCGCCTGGATGGTACATGAAGCGCTAGCTGCCGCTGAAATCATGGATAAGGAAGGCGTCTCGGTCGAAGTGATTGACCCTCGGACGCTGGCTCCATTGGATGCCGGTACGATTCTCAAATCAGTGCAAAAGACCGGGCGCCTGCTTGTCGCCGACGAAGCCGGCCCGACGGCAGGTGCTTCCGCCGAGATCATAGCACTCGCGACCGAAGACGCCGAGACGTTCCGAGCACTGAAAGTACCGGTCCGCAGGGTATGCGCACTCAATGCACCTATTCCCTACAGCCCGGTGTTGGAAGATCACGTCTTCCCCAACCGGAACCGGATTGCCGACGGCATTCGCACCGTCATGAGCGCCGGATAAACGCAAGGATACCCACGATGCCTCATCTAAAACGCGGCGACGCGAAGCTCTATTACGAAGACAACGGAAAAGGTCCCGCGATATTGATGACCCACGGCTTCGTCGCCTCTACCGGCATGTGGGACGGCCAAGTGGAGGCCTTCAAAGATCGCTTCCGAGTAATCCGTTGGGACATGCGCGGCCACGGACGGACGGAATGCCCGGATGATCAATCCGCATACGGCCAGGACATTACCGTCGCCGATATGGTCGCAATCCTCGATCATCTGGAAGTCGATAAAGCCATCATTGTTGGGCATTCCCTTGGCGGTTTCATGTCGCTGCGCCTCAACGTGATGCACCCCGAGCGTGTCTCCGCCTTGGTGCTACAAGGCTGCGGCCCGGGATACCGAAGTGACGACTCACGCGCAAAATGGAACGAGCGGGTCGATGGACGAGCGAAAACGATCATAGAGGAAGGTTACAAGGCGCTCGGCGGAGCCGCCGAAGTTCCTGTCAGCGTTCAGCGCTCAAGCCAGGAACTGGCCATGGCGGCGCGCGGTATCCTGGCGCAAGTCGACGCCAAGGTCATCGACAGCTTGCCACATATCGACGTCCCGACCCTGGTAATCATCGGCGCCGGCGATTCATATTACCTTCAGGGCTCCGACTATATGACGAACCGCATTCCCGGTGCCGAACACGTAGTGGTTCCTGATGCGGGACACGGTGTGAACGTCGACCAACCAGAGACCGTCAACAGGGCGTATGAAGCTTTCTTCGCCAAGGCCGTCTAGACGGTCGCGAATTACTGCTTCGTAGACCGCCGCGTTTGGTCGCCATATCGGTGTATTTGTTGAGCGCGCCAGCGATCTTTTTGAATACCTTAGCGCGATCCCCGATACCATAGCGTTTCGCCAGAATCGCCGGATCGGTATAGGCGAGTTTCACCGTGCCGTCCGCTGCTTTCCATCCGACTGCTTTCAACGGCAGGTCGAGGCCGATGGCCGGATTGGATGTCATCAACGGCGTGCCGGTTTTCGGTGACCCAAAGATCAGCACGGCATTCGGTGCCAAATCCATACCGACACTCGCCGCGCCCTTGGCATGGTTCACACGCGCGAAAACCTTAATGCCTTTCCGCTCCATGGCGATGCCGAGGCGATCCAGGGTTTTGGTGACGCCGAAATCGCTTTGCTTCACAATCAACCCGTCATCTGCCGCCGTCGCAGGTGTCGGCATGACATGAATAGCGGCAATGGCCGCTATCAACAGAAGAGGGAGGGCATGGTGGAGACGCATGTTTGGGATCCTTTCAAGCGGACGTTAAGGTCACGCATGAATGAGAGTTGCCTTATCTACGCTGACTACTTGTCTCTGCGCAATCGGCCCTCCCTTCGACATTTCGCGCGCCACCCTCGAAGGCGTTCGATCAAGGGCACCATTAGATGCGGCGACAGATACACGGGCAACTGACTGAGCGCGAAGTAAAGCCAGGTGACATCGGAGAGTGATCCGCCTGCCGCGGCCAACATGAGGCCAACATTCCGTTGCGCCGTCATGAAACCGACGGCCAGCGCCGCCTCGCGGCCAGTACGCCAAAACACTAAAACGGATAAGCCGAAAAATATAATGAAGGCCAGGCACCCGGCCGCCAATAAACCGAGCCAAAGCAAAGGGTCCACGAGCAGACCCGACGCCACATCCCCCATCAAGGCAGCGGCGAATATGAAAAGTCCGATGATATTGCCGCCGTCGATCTCCAGGCGGTATCGCTCGATACGAGCTATCCCGATGAACCGCCGCAAGCCGAGACCGACGATTGCCGAACTTGCTAACAATCCGAACAGCTTCCATCCCAACATGGAGGGTGAGATAGAAAGCGCATCACCCAGAAAAAGATAGGCAAAGAAGGGTGCGGTCAGGGGCACCAGCGCAGAGCTCGAGACCAACACGATGAGGACTAAGGTCGCATCCAAGCCCAACAACGCCGCGAGTGCAGGGGCCGCCATCATCGGAGCGGAAGCGGATTGCAGAACAATTCCAGTGAATAGGCCCGGAGATACCTCGCCGATATCCGCCGCCATACCGCCGCCACCGAGCAGCAAGGGAATGGCGACCGACGTCCAGATGGTGGCAGCCAAAGCCAGACCGGGACGGCGCAGATGCCCCAGGAGAGCAACCGGATCTACCCGTAAGAAAGCAATCACCAACAAAAAGAACACCGCGCCCGCCACGTAAGGTCGCAATATTTCGCCAAGTGGCGGCACCGCGATAGCGAGCAAAATCACCACCGCCACGGCGCGCGTACCTTGTCGACCTAACCAACGGAGCGGGGAAAGCATGGATTGTGCCTTGATTTGAGCTTTGCGAGAAAAGTATCTCGATATTCCCGAGCAAACAAAGCGCCAAATGGCGAGACGTTGGCCCGTCCCCTATAATCCGATAGATTGCCCTCTGCACCAGACGGAATGCCAACATGAGCCTCGACTCTTATTACAAAGACCATTGGGTCGAAATCGAAGACGAGCGGTTGGACCGCTACGAGAAGATGTTCCAATGGAGTTCAGCCTTCGAGCGGTTGCTGGAACCCGCCGAAATCTTGCCAGGACAAACCGTGGGCGATCTTGGCTGCGGCCCGGGTTTTCTGACACTGCAACTACTGGAGCGCGTCGGCCCGAAGGGTCACGTCCACTCCTTCGACGTCAGCGCTGACTTTATCGAGCGCACGCGCGTAAAGGCCGAAGCAGCTGGCCTATCCGACCGCTTGACGCTGCACCACCTGACGGGTACTGGATTGCCCCTTGCGGATACGGTCCTGGATCGAATCATCGCCAAGAACGTCATGGTATACGTAGACGATCCGGCAGAGACCTTCCGTGAATTTCAACGCATCTTGAAGAACGGTGGTAAGGTGCACGCGATCGACAGTGACTTCGCAATGGTCGCCATCGACCCGGTGCCACCGGCGGAATGGCGTGCCTTGGTAGACGCCGCCGCGCATGCGTTCCGGACACCAAATATCGGTCGCAAGCTATACGGCCTAGCCCGATCCGCCGGATTCGCCGACGTGCAGGTGCAGATCCTGGCCACACCGGACATCAAGGGACGCATGTTGAATTTCGCACAAAACATCGCGGGCTACGCACGCGAGGCCGGAACTCTCGACGACGCAGCGATCCAGCGCGTTTTGGATATCGCGACCGCCGCCCTGGAAGACGGGACCTATTTTGCCGTCAATCCACAGTTCATCGTCACCGCAACCGTCTGACGGAACTTGCTAAATCATCTTCACATGTCATACCTAGTGCTGGGCTGACGATCTCAACCGGGCACGATGACTGGTCGCTCCAAAATCCTGGCGCCTCACTTGAAAGAACTGGAAGCGGAAAGCATTCATATCTTTCGCGAAGTCGTGGCCGAAGCTGAAAAACCAGTCATGTTGTATTCGATCGGCAAAGATTCGGCGGTGATGCTCCACCTCGCGATGAAAGCAATCTATCCCGCGAAGCTCCCGTTCCCGCTCCTGCATGTCGATACGACCTGGAAGTTCAAAGAGATGATCTCCTTTCGCGATCAACGGGTACAGGAATTGGGCATCGAACTGATCGTCCATATCAATCCGGATGGTCTCGCGCGTGGGATTAATCCCTTTGATCACGGCTCGTCCGTCCACACCGATATCATGAAGACCGAAGCTCTCAAGCAAGCGCTCGACCTGTATAAATTCGATGCGGCATTCGGAGGGGCCCGTCGGGACGAAGAAAAATCACGGGCGAAAGAACGGGTGCTTTCGTTCCGTAATGCCGCGCATCGTTGGGACCCACGCAATCAACGTCCGGAGTTATGGCGTCTCTTCAACTGTCGTCTGAATCCAAGTGAGAGCCTGCGTGCCTTTCCCTTGTCGAATTGGACTGAACGCGATGTCTGGGAATACATCGCCGCCGAGGACATTCCCGTAGTCCCGCTTTACTTCGCCGAAGAGCGGCCAGTGGTCGAGCGCGACGGCATGCTCATCATGCGTGACGACGAGCGACTCACGCTTCTACCCGGCGAAATACCGGCGTTACGCCGAGTGAGATTCCGCACCTTGGGGTGTTACCCGCTGACCGGCGCCATCGCGTCGGAGGCGCGTAATGTCGACGAAATTCTCGCTGAGCTCTCGACATCCAGATTGTCGGAGCGCCAGGGCCGGACTATCGATCACGACGGTTCGGGATCGATGGAGCGTAAGAAGCAGGAAGGCTATTTTTAATGCCGTCGGGAATTCTCCGATTTTTGACCTGTGGCAGCGTCGATGACGGCAAGAGCACGCTCATCGGACGGCTTTTGCATGACACGAAGCTCATCCTCGACGATCAGATAAGCGCGCTGGAACAAGATTCTGGCGTCGGCAATACACCCGATTATTCGCTGCTCCTTGATGGATTACAGGCGGAGCGCGAACAAGGCATTACCATCGACGTCGCCTATCGGCATTTTACGACGGACAGGCGGCGCTTCATCGTCGCAGATACACCCGGTCACGAACAATATACGCGGAACATGGCGACCGGCGCCTCGACGTCGGATTTGGCCGTAATTCTGGTTGATGTTCGCAAGGGCGTGCTGACACAAACGCTCCGACACAGTCACATCGCTGCCCTATTCGGTATTCGTCACGTCATCTTAGCAGTGAACAAGATGGATTTAGTCGATTACGCGGAAGAGGCTTTTCGGAAGATTACGGAAGTTTACCGGCAAGCGGTCGAAACCCTTGGGTTTGCCGAAATTTCCTGCATTCCAATCTCCGCCTTACAAGGCGACAATCTGCTTCACAACAGCGACCGGATACCATGGTATCAAGGCCCATCATTATTGACGCAATTGGAAACCATCGATACCGCGGGAGACCGAGACAGCCTCCCTTTTCGACTGCCCGTACAGCGCATCAATCGCGCTGATGGAGAGTTCCGAGGCTATAGCGGCACGATCGCGTCTGGCGAAATCCGTACGGGCGACGAGATTGCCGTCTCACCATCGCTGAAACATAGTCGTATTGCCCGCATTCTCGGCACAAATGGCGACTTGGATGCGGCGGAAGCCGACGACGCGGTGACGATCACGCTGACCAACGAGATAGATACCGGACGCGGAGATATTATCGGGGACGCCGCGCAACCGGCCCAGGTGAGTGACCAATTACGGGTAACGCTGCTTTGGATGGACACGGAGCCAATGCTTCCCGGCCGCGCCTATGAAATTAAGATCGGAACCCGCTCCACGATCGCCACCGTCTCCGACCTCCGCTATACCGTCAATGTCGACACCATGGATCATGTCGCGGCCAAGACATTGGCATTAAATGACATCGGCGTCTGTAATTTGTCCTTGGATACGGTCGTTGCCTTCGACCCTTATGAGGAAAACCGGGAGACCGGGGCATTGATCCTGATCGACCGCTACACCAAACATACCATTGCTGCGGGCACGATCGCCTTTGGATTGCGCCGCGCCACCAATATCGTCCATCAAGCCCTGGATATCGACAAGGCCGCGCGATCTCGCATCAAAAACCAACGTCCCTGCGTATTGTGGTTCACCGGCCTCTCAGGCTCGGGCAAATCCACTGTCGCCAACCGGCTCGAATCCGAACTCCATGCCCTCGGCCACCACACGCAAATGCTCGACGGTGACAACCTCCGGCACGGATTGAACAGAGACCTTGGCTTCACCGACGCCGACCGGGTCGAAAACATCCGGCGTATTTCCGAGGTTTCGAAGCTGTTCGTCGAAGCCGGCTTGATCGCCTTGGTATCTTTCATCTCACCGTTCCGGAGCGAGCGAGAAATGGCGCGTGAGCAATTGGATGACGGCGAGTTCGTTGAGATTTTCGTCGACACGCCGCTATCGCTTTGCGAGGAACGCGATCCCAAAGGCCTCTACCAGAAAGCGCGGGCGGGTGAGATCGTCAATTTTACCGGCATCGATTCCCCCTACGAGCCGCCGCTGCAACCTAATATCCGTCTTGAGACAGCTGACCTCTCCGTCGATGCGGCGGTGAGCGAAATCGTTGCATACTTGCGGGACCAGAGAATAATCTGACGGTTTAAATCTCACCTCGCGACCCAATATCTAGGTTATGGTTGCACCGATATACAGAACGGGTATTCTGAAGAAATGCCGCGTTTAAGAGAATTCGATCCTCAGACCGTCCTCGCCGAAGCCACGCAAATTTTCTGGCGCAACGGCTATGCCGATACCTCGATGGAAGACATCGTATCGGAAACCGGCGTCAGCCGGTACGGTCTCTATGGGACATTCGGTAATAAGAAAGAACTTTTGGTCGCGGCAATCCGCCACTACGAACAAACCATGGGCCAGTTGCTGATGTCCGGCCTCCAACAATCCAACGCCGGGCTTTCGGAAATCATTGACTACTGGCGGACGATCGGCGAGCACGCCAAGGACGAAAATTTTTGTGCCGGTTGCCTATTTGTGAATGTGTCCGCGGAAGTCGCCCCTCATGACGAAGACGTCTCCGCCGAGATGCAGCGGATTGACAAGGATCACCAAGCGCTGTTCGCTCGCGCTATCCGGAACGGACAATCTAACGGTGACATTCCGAATGAAGTGGACTCGAATGCCAGCGGTCTCATGATGGTCGGATTGACGCGTGGTCTAGCGTTGATGGTCAGGGCCGGCACGAATTCGGAAGCTCTTTGGCCTGCCGTCGACGCGGCTTTGGCCACGCTGATAAAAGTGAAGAAGATTAGTTGAAATTTATATCAGAATAACTATTCTGATATAGCGCATTGATCTGGTTACTTTTTTCCGTTTCAGAATGTATATTCTGAAATTCTCATTTGGAAGAATATAAATGGCCGATTCACTTTCCGATCGTTGGCCCGTCGCCTTCGCGAATTTCAATATTCGTTACCGTTGGCTCATCATCATCCTGACCGTCGCGGCCGTCACGGGCGCTGCTGCCGGAGCCCGGCATTTGGAGTTTGCCAATAATTATCGCGTTTTCTTCGGAGCCGATAATCCCGAATTGATCAATTTCGAACGGTTCCAAGCGATCTACACCACCGGGACCCCGCCTCAATCCCGCCACCGCTTTCGATAACGACCTCTTCGTCGGAACCCGCTGGGCGCTGAACGATATTGATGACACACAAGCCTTGGCCAGGTTTGTCACGGATTTGGACGACGGTACTTTTTCGCTATTCGTAGAAGGCGAGCGCCATATCGGCGACAGATGGAAGATAGAGACGGAGGTCCACTTCCTGGTCAATGTGGATCCAGCGAACGCCCTTGCTCCCTTCAAGCGGGATAGTTTCTTCAACTTCCGGGTATCGCAGTTTTTCTAACGACGCAGCAGAAACTCGCGGCCTACCTTCACACGCGGCACGCCGTCATACGCCACGATATCGGCAGTGGCATAGGTTTCCGTCCAGCGCTCCGGCAAAAAACTTCCCGTACCGATGACATCAACCGGCGCTTCGCCAATGGCGAAGGCGTTGCATTTCTCGGGGCTGAAACCGCTGGAACAAACAATTTTCGCGTTCGCAAAGCCGGCCTCGTCCAAAGATTCCCGCACATGCCAGGCCGCAGCCACGGTGACCCCCGGCCCGATTAAATGGCGTAATTCGGTCTCCGTCCGATAGCCCTTAATAGCTTCGGGAACATTGCGGTCAAGCACCGCATAGGATGCCGCTGGATCCAAGCCTTCGCAGAACCGCCCGCCGGGCGTATCCAGGCGAAACGCGAGCCGCCCTTCGGACGCCATATCGGGGAACCGTTCGCAGACCGTGATGGCGTCGCTGACCTCTTTGCCGAAATAATCGACCAGCACCGTGAGATCCTCACCCGGAAACGTCTCGTGGAACATTTCCGCCGCGCGGAGGGTTGACCCCGCGTAGCCGATCAAGGCGTGGGGCATTGTCCCCAATCCAGCTTCTCGGCCGTAGTAATGCGCAGTCGCATCGGTCGCATTGCCAATAAATCCTTGCACGGAATCGCCCTTCCGGCGTGCCCGCGCAGAGCCGACGGAAGCGGCATAGGCCATCATCGCCGCCATTTCCGTTCCGGCACAATGGCGCGCATCCATCGCCAAAAAGGCCACGTGCGGCAAATCCATACACATGGTGTAGGCGTTCCAGGCAGCCACGCAGGGTGGGCCGATCTTTTGCAAAAGTAGTGTCTCGAGATCGACGAGATGGGCAAACGGCCCGCTGATGAACATTAAGGGTTCACCGGCGCCGACCCAGCGGCCCTCGTCATGGGTCAACTCGATCTTGAATGTGACGCCGCGCGCTGCCGCGACCTCGTTCAGCCAATCAATCGCGAGCTTCGGTGCCGAGACCACAGGTCTACGCATGAATACCGCATAGGTCACGGGAACATCCCCGAACTTCTCGACTGTCCGTTTCGTCCGATTGAAATAGACGTCGGCCCAGCGGCTGATTTCGTCCGGCTTCACCGTCATCGCATCCTCCGGCGCAACATGCGCGCCCCGGTTAACTCAGGCGACCCGCCGTCACGACGCGACCGCAGTCTCTCCATTGGCTGCAACCCCGTTCCGCAACCCCTTAAGTGAGTCCGCAACCAGGAACGCGAGTTCCAAAGCCTGACTGGCGTTGAGGCGCGGATCGCAATGGGTGTGATAGCGTTGCGACAAAGAATCGTCGCTGATCGCCTGCGCACCACCCAAGCATTCCGTCACGTCCTGTCCGGTCATCTCGAAATGGACGCCGCCGGCATAGGTGCCTTCCGCCTGATGCACGTCGAATACACGCCGCACTTCTTCGAGGATTTGATCGAAAGGCCGCGTCTTATACCCGCTCGGCGCTTTTATCGTATTGCCGTGCATCGGATCGCAAGACCACACGACCTTCGCACCCTCGCGCTCAACCGAGCGGATCAGGTTCGGCAGGTGCTTCTCGACATTCTGATGTCCCATCCGCGAAATCAGAGTCAAACGACCTGCTTCATTCGCTGGGTTGAGGATCTCAATCAAGCGAAGCAGTTCGTCCGGATCCGATGTCGGGCCGCATTTCACACCGATCGGATTTTTGACACCGCGCAAATACTCAACATGCGCGCTGTCCAACTGGCGGGTCCGATCGCCAATCCACAGCATATGCGCCGAACAGTCGTACCACTCACCGGTCAGGCTATCCTCGCGGGTCAGCGCTTCCTCGTACCAGAGCAACAGCGCTTCGTGGCTGGTGTAGAATTCCGTCTCGCGCATTTGCGGCACGACTTCCGCCGTGATCCCGCACGCCTCCATGAATTCGAGCGACTCGCCGATACGGGTCGCAAGCTCACGATATTCCTCGCCTTGGGGACTGCCGTCCACGAAGTCGAGCGTCCAGCGATGCACCTGATGCAAGTCCGCGAAACCGCCTTGCGCGAAGGCACGTAACAGATTCAGAGTCGCCGATGCCTGATTGTAAGCTTGCACCATGCGGCCCGGATCGGGCTCGCGTGCTTCCGGCAGGAACTCAATATTGTTGACGATATCGCCGCGATAGCTCGGCAGAGACACGTCGCCCTGGACCTCGTTCGGATCCGAGCGAGGTTTGGCGAACTGACCTGCCATCCGTCCGACCTTCACGACGGGACAAGAGGCGGCAAACGTCAGGACGACCGCCATCTGTAGCAATACCTTGAAGGTATCGCGGATGTTGTTCGCGCTGAATTCCGCAAAACTCTCCGCGCAATCGCCCCCTTGCAGCAAAAAGGCCTTACCCTCGGACACCCGTGCAAGGTTTGCTTTGAGTTTCCGAGCCTCGCCGGCAAAAACCAACGGCGGTTGCGCTCTGAGCGTGTTTTCCGCAGCGTCCAATTTCGCCTGATCCGGATAATCCGGCACCTGGAGAATCGGCAATCCGCGCCAAGATTCCGGCGTCCAATCCCGAGCCATAATAGTCCCCATATGTATCATGTCAGCGGTTAAATCCCCGCCATTAAACGTACATCTACGCCCAAACCCCTTGAATTTCCAGAACGAATATAAATTGCCACTTGTCCCCGTAATACAGCCGTGTTTGGCTTTTGTGGAAAACATGCAGAGGAACGACATGTCCGCCGATCAACTAAAGGAATTAATAGAGGCCGCAAGCCGGGTGGTTGTCTTCACTGGAGCCGGTATCAGCACCGAATCCGGCATCCCGGATTTCCGCAGTCCCGGCGGCGTATGGGACAAGTTCAAGCCGGTGTATTTTCAAGATTTCATGGATTCCGAGGAAATGCGGCGCGAGACCTGGCGCCGCAAGATCGAGACCGACAAAACCATGCAAAAGGCGACGCCGAATCGCGGCCACCGCGCGGTCGAAAAGTTGGTGCGCGAAGGCAAGATTTCGGCCGTCATCACTCAGAATATCGACGGTCTGCATCAAACCTCGGGTGTGCCGGACGAGAAGGTGATCGAACTGCACGGTAATTCCACATACGCCCATTGTCTGGATTGCAGGGAAAGACACGAGCTTAGCGAAATTCTGGAACCTTTCGCGCGGGACGAGACCCTGCCCAAATGTAAAAACTGCGCCAGCCCTTATGTGAAAACAGCGACGATTTCCTTCGGGCAGCAGATGCCAGAAGACGCCATGCGTGCGGCAGAAATCAAAACCATGGCCTGCGATCTAATGATCTCCATCGGATCTTCCTTGGTCGTCTATCCGGCCGCGGGGTTTCCGCTCATGGCAAAGCGGAACGGCGCCACATACGCAATTCTGAATCGAGACGGGACCGAGCATGACAGCCACGCCGACCTCGTGATCAATGACGAAATCGGGTACGTGCTCGGCGACGCCGTGAACGTGAATTAGCCCAGACAAACACAAATCGATGAGGCGGTACTGGAATTTATTGGCAGCACTGCCCGTCTCTGCGACACTCCACAAAAATTAGCATTTTAAAGGATCATCTCATGAAGCGTGCCATAATCACCGCCGCAATGGCGGTTGTGCCGTTCATTGTCTTGCCCGCCGCCGCGCAAACCACGCCAGCCGCTGCCCAAGAAAAAATCATCGTCGCCACCGTCGACGGAGAGAACATCTATTCGTCGGATGTGGTGATGCTTTTCCAGACCCTGCCCGAGCAATACCGCCAAGCCGGATTAGGCCAAATGGCCGATCAGATCGTCGAACGGTTGATCGAGCAAACCTTGGTCTCGAACGCAGCGCGCAAGAGCGGATTGACGGAAACGGCAGAGGTCAAACGGCGGATCAAGGTCCTGTCCGACGGCGTCCTCCAGCAAATGTATCTTGATAATAAAATCGGCGAGCAATTGACCGACGATGCACTAAAGGCCGCCTACCGCGAACAAATCGCAGGTGCTAAACGCCCCGAGGAAATCCGCGCACGCCACATCTTGGTGAAAACCGAAGCGGAAGCGAAGAAGATCATTGCGGAGTTGGGCGATAAAGGCGATTTCGCTGCGGCCGCAAAAAAACACTCAACCGGGCCTTCCGGCGTTAAGGGCGGCGATTTGGGATTTTTCTCCGACGGTATGATGGTGCCCGAATTCTCAAAAGCAGCCTTCGCGCTTAAGGCCGGTGAATTCACCAAGGCACCGGTCAAAACACAGTTCGGCTGGCACATCATCAAATTGGAGGAACGCCGCAAAGCAGAAGCCGCCCCCTTCAACGAAGTCGCACCCAAACTTCGCCAGGAACTCGGCCGTAAAGCTTACGAAAAAATCATAGGCGACTTGCGCGCCACGGCGAAAATATCCAAACCGGGGCAAGCACCGAAGCTCATAGGGAAATAGCCATCGAGATCAAAAGGATACGGAAATGAAGCTCCACGCGGATTTTTCAAAACGCGCCCAATGGGACACCAACGCGATGGAGTGGATCGCGTCTCCGGCGGGCGGGGTCGAGCGCAAGATGTTGGACCGTATCGGAGAGGAAAAAGCGCGCGCTACTTCCATCGTGCGCTACGCCCCCAACAGCGGCTTCCCGGAGCACGAACACCCGATGGGCGAAGAGTTTCTGGTCCTGGAGGGAGTGTTTTCCGATGAGCACGGCGACTATCCGGCCGGCACCTATATTCGCAACCCGGACGGCACGCGGCACTCACCGTTCAGTAAAGACGGCTGCACGATCCTCGTGAAACTGCGCCAGTTCGAGCCCGGTGACGACCGCCAATTCGCGGTCGACACCAATACTGGCGAATGGGTGCCCCGTGGCAAGCCGGGACTGAGCGCCATGGTGCTGCACGAATTCGGCGATGAGACCGTCCGGTTGGTAAAGTTTGAGCCGAGTGCAAAAGTCGAGCACGACCCCCACCCCGGTGGCGAAGAAGTTCTGGTCCTGGAAGGCGTGCTCAAAGACGAGCACGGCGTCTATCCATCCGGCACGTGGTTGCGCCAGCCCGACGGCAGCAAGCATGCGCCCTGGAGCGACGAGGGCTGTGTACTTTGGGTAAAGCCCGGGCATCTGCCGCCCGCATGAGTTCGCAGACATATCAATCGTGCGGTCCGCTCAGGCCAAAATTTCGAATTTTCTCCGCAGGCTATGGAACGACAATAGAAAAATTCGTCATTCCGGGACGGGCAAAGCCTGTACACAGAATGACGAATGCAAAGGGACAACCCCTACCTATTCCGGGCCGCCCTTACCTTAGTACTCCA